>JAYNFX010000004.1:0-61511 GCA_038106885.1 Flavobacteriaceae bacterium
CCACAGGAGTATCAAAAACATTTAAATTAAATGAAGTTGTGTCAAAACAACTTGTGTTAGCATTATTCTCAATACGTACAAAGATTTGTTCTGTAGTATTAGTATTGAAGTAGGGTATAGCTAAAGCATTAGTATTAGAATCAGCATCTTCTTGAGATAGGTGATATGTTACAGAGAATGCTGTGGAATCTTGTCCTGCAAGAACTTGATTTTGGGATTCTGCAAAGTCAAAGCTTAGTACGCCGTCATTATCGTCGTCACATTCAAATAAATCTTCAACAGTATTGGCTGTAGGAGTTTGGTTTATTTGAATCGTTTCAGAAAATACAATTGTTTCTGTACCTGCAGTTATTGTTGCTGAAATAGTATATTCACCGGGATTTACGTAAACATATGATGGATTCTCAGAATTTGAAGTACCAATACCATCTCCAAAGTCCCAATCAATGTTATCAAATGTTTGATTACTATTTACACTAAAAGTTGTTTCATTTCCAGCACAAAAATTTTGGGCTGTTATTGAAGCTAAAAAAAATGATTGGATGAATGGTGGTAAACCAATTGATGCATATGTATTTGATGCAAGAGCTATTTCATAAGGCACATAATCACAATCATCAGCATTGAGATTTGGTGAATTGATAACATCAAGTGAAAAGTAATCTTCCGAATTTGCAACATATATTTTACCGTCTGGTCCAAGCTGAATAGCACCAATAAAATCAAATCCATTATAGACTACGAAAGGAACTAGATCTTGAGCGTCTAAATCAAATTGTATAACTGAAGAATCTCCAGTAACATAAAGTTTTGAGGAATCAGGAGAAAATTCAACTCCGTAAGGACCAAAATTAGGATAAGCATTTATAGCATTAGATAATTCACCTGTTGCACTGTCAAAATCATAAAGCCAAACACTACCCGTGTTAAATGAAAATCCACCAGATTCATCTCCGTTTTGCCTGTGAGCAACAGCAATTTTTTCACCATTTGGTGATGCTTTCATATATCCGATTCCATTTCTTCTATATCCCTGAAATGAAATTAATGGTTCAATAGTAGTAACTATAGGATTGGGATTGACTCCTGTTTCATCTACTCTGAATGCATAAAATTTATTAACAAATTGAGTTAAAACCCAATATGATTGTCCATCGGCATGTTCAATAGCAGTAATTTTTTCTGAACATTTATAACTTGATTCTCCTTGATCACTTTGATCATAAGTGATTAACTCAATATTTTTTTCTGTACCGACAACATCACCATTTCCACTGTTTAACTCTAAGTCTACCAAGGAGTAAGTTAGACCATTATTAAAACCATCATCTGCACCAGGAATACTTCCTCCACTATCATAATCGAATATTGGATTTCCAAATTCATCAGCTGGTCCTTGGTTTGGAAATGCAAATGCATTTTGATGATGGGGCTCATCGACTGCAAAAATATAATATTGGTTAGGGTTTCCTGGTTTTGGAACAATAAGTCCAGAAGATGTACTTGAAGGGTCACCAAGTAAGCCGTTGTCAGGATTGCTATTGTAATCTGCATTTGGCATTACATTATGATTTCTGTCCCACACATTTCTTCCGTCTGTGTAAAAGAGTAAATTTCCATTAAAATCAGAGATTGATGAACATCCCTCATTCGTATTCATTGTAAATTGCGCATCGTTGTTTGGAGTAACTGTTCCGTCGCCTAAATTAAAAGTTAATCCTGCACCATAACCAAAATGCCAATTTGAGGCTTCTGCTTGTGATTGTAAGTTGATACTAAAAAAAATGAGAGGTAATAGAAGAAAGTATTTCAATTTTGTGATATTTACCTCAAACTTAATATTATTTAGTAACATGATAGTTTTATTAACAAAACTTTATAGAGAAGCATAATTATCTAAAAAAACTATTTTTTTATCTAAATTTAAGACAACTGACATGGTAATTACCCTATTTAATCTACTGTAATTCAAATTTAATTATACAAAATAAATAGTCTTACAAATCTCTTTTTTTAAGTAAAACATATGCTAGGTAAATAAAGAAAATTACCCATACAATTACAATTATACAATCTTGAAAATGAACTGAATAGTCATAATCTAAAGTTTTATTGTCTGGAAATTTACTCATTGCAATTCTTTGAAATGGTTGTTTTATTAAATTTGACATTGATTTTAATGGAAAGAAGTTCTGTATTTTTTCAGCAAAGTGATTGTCTGATTTCCAAGATATCAATCCATAAACAATCCATTCAAATAAAAAGTCAATGAACAAGAACGCTAAAGCAAAAGCCGATCGTTTAGCTAAAACTCCTAAGAACAGGCAAAATGAGAAAAAACCAATTAATTTTATGAAGTAAGCAAGTACAAATTCAACTTCTCTAAATACTATACCTAACTCATTATAGCTGGAGTATATATAGCCAAGAATGAGTGAAATAAATAGTATAATTATGGTTGATATTAAGGAGAAAAAAATAATGGTATAAAATTTTGAAAGAATAAATTCTTTCTTGCTTAAACCATCTATTAGATTTTGTTTTAATGTTTTATTACTATATTCATTTCCAATCATTGAAACAACAACAATTGCAAAAAAGAATTTGAATAATGCTGAAAAATAAGTTGTTACATGCCATACCAAGGGAAAATTGTAAATACCAAGTTCACCAAGTTCTAAAGTAAAAAAGCCAAAAAAATTAATTTTTATTGCAGATAGGACTATTACACATAGGGGTAAAACAAAAGAAATGAATATTAATACCTTACTTGTTTTATTGCATATTAATTTTTGAAGCTCAATTGTTAATAAACGAATCATTTTTTTTCTGTTATTTGAAGAAATTGTTCTTCTAGGCTTTTCTTTCTTTTGATAAATTGTGTCAGGATTATATTCTCCTTGACCAATGACTTCATAAAGTCTTCTGACTCTAATTTTTCTGATAAAAATGCTCTGACAGTTTTATCATTATTAATTTCAAATCTTGAAATTTTTGGGTGTTTTTCAATGAAATTAGTTAGTTTTTCTAATTGATTTGATTTCATGTCAAAAAAACCGTTACTGGATATAATTTTATCAACTCGACCGGAGTATAGCTTTTTACCTTTGCTTAAAACTAATACATGGGAACATACTTTTTCTACTTCATCTAATAGATGAGATGCTAATAGAATAGTTGTGCCGTTCTTGGCTATATTATTTATAATTTCTCGAATTTGATGAATGCCTTGAGGGTCAAGGCCATTTGTTGGCTCATCAAGAATCAGTACTTCTGGATTATTTAAAAGGGCAGACGCAATTGCTAATCGCTGTTTCATTCCTAATGAAAAGTCACTGAATTTACTATTCTTTCTTTCAATTAAACCTACTGTTTCTAAAACATTATTTATTGAACTGTTATCAATTTCTTTGATTTTACAAACCAATTTTAGATTTTGATAAGCAGTCATATAAGGGTAAAAATTAGGATGTTCTATTATTGCCCCAATTTTTTTTAAAGCTTTTGAGTTGTCAGTTTCAGCATCAAACCATTTAAAATTTCCAGAAGTTTTATTGACAACATTCAGTATCATTCCTAAGGTTGTAGATTTTCCACTTCCATTTGGGCCTAATATTCCATAGACATCTCCCTTATTGATTTTAATTGAAATATTGTCAACAGCCTTGAGATAGCCATAGTTTTTTGACAGATTATTAGTTTGTAGTACAGTGCCCAAGATTTTAATTTATTATTTTGACGAGAGATTATTTAAATTGTTACAAAAAGAATCTTAATTCCAATTCCAATTATCATCATAATCATCTAAAAAATCATCTTCTAGGTCACCATCTGAATACTGTTGATCAGATTTAAACTCCCTTTCTGGAGCTTCAGTTGGGACTTGACCGCAAACAAATAATAAATTTGGATAATCAGTTCCTTGTGCTTCATCTACAACTTCTCCTAGTTCAACAAGAAAAGTCCACATGTTTAAAAAGTCATAGATATATATTAATCTTGTTTCACTTTCATTTATTAAGTCTTCAATTTTTGTTTCATTCATCATTTGAATTTCATTGCTTTGTCCCATATCAAATAATGCAATTTCTTGTCCTTGTTCCCATGAGTCATTGCTTAAATAAAATGAGGCCATCTCTGATCCATCAAAACCAAACGATTGAGTAATTACATTATGCAAATCTTCAAATGTGTCAGTTTTTCTTATTTCCACATCTCTAAAGATATCTTCTTTATTTTTGTGGTCTAGGATAACTCTAAATCTGTAAATCATACTGTTTCATTTAGTTTAATCATTTTTTTAACATGTCTTAATTCAAATAGAATATAAATTTGGATACCTATAATAATTGATGCTATAATAAGATGTAGCGGTTGGCTTAAAAATGGGAAATCAAAATAATACATTAGAACTCCAGTTAATATTTCCACACCAATACAAACTATTAATAAGTTAATTTTTTTAAACCCAAGGTTATGTTTTCTGTTATATATCCATAAATAACCATTCAATAGAAGAACTAGAATAGATGTTGATCTGTGGATGTAAAAGTTAAGTTTTGGTGACTCTAACCAAAGTGTTTTATCGTATCCAATTAGTTTGGTTTGTTCATCTATAAATTCACGAACCTGTGTACCTAAAATAATTTGAAATAGCGATAAAATAATTCCAAAACATAGAATTTTGTAAAGGAGCCTACTGTATTTTTGGGTTTTATAAGTTGTTTTTGTTGCGAAAATTAAATATAAAATTTGGTAAACAATTAATAGCGCCATCACCATATGAGTAGTGATCTTATAAGGTGAGAGATTAGAATCAACAACTGTTTTGCCTAACCAAGCTTGAAATAAAATTCCTAATAAAGTAAGAATAGCGGTACAAGTTATCCAAAAATTTTCTTTCAAAAACCAAATGGACCAAATTGCTAAAATTAGTATTGGAATTCCTGATAGTGCACCCAATAAACGATTTAAGTATTCAATCCATGTATGTACAGGGTTATAATAAACATAATCATGAGTGCTGAAGATTTCCCAGTCTTCTTCAATATATTTATCATTGCTAGTAAAATCTTCCCTTGCCACCATGAACTTTTCACTATTTTTCAAAATCATCATTCCTTTTTTATAATCATGATTAGGTTTAAATAATAGTTGTTTGTTGTGGGTAGGAGGTATGAAATATCCAAAACATTTTGGCCAATCTGGACATCCCATTCCTGAGCCAGTCATTCTTACAGTTGCTCCTGCAATTATAACTAGGTAAATCAGGACAAGTGAAATTTTAGATAAAATTCTAAATGAATATTTCATATTGTAGATTTTAATCCAAGTTGAGTTCCTTTTTTGACCATAAGATCGTAAGCTGCTTTCTTATTATTTGGAATGTTACCATCCAAAATTGCTTCTTTTATAAATTCTTTAATTATTCCTATCTCTCGGCATGGTTTTAATTCAAATACATTCATTATTTCTTCACCCGAAATAGGAGGTTGAAAATTTCTTATTCGATCTCTTTCTTCTACTTCAACCATTTTTTTTCTCACAATTTTAAAATTATTGTGATACAACTTGAACTTTTTTGGGTTTTTTGTAGTGATGTCTGCCTCACAAAGTGTAATTAAATCATCTATATTTTCTCCCGCATCATATACTAATCTTCTTACTGCAGCATCAGTAATATTATTACCTGAAATTGCAATAGGTCTTGAACTTAGAAAAACTAATTTTTGAACGTATTTCATTTTATCGTTCAAGGGCATTTTTAAACGTTTAAAAATTTGATAGACCATTTTAGAACCTTTGAGTTCGTGACCATGAAATGTCCAACCAACCTTATCACTAAATTTTTTTGTAGGAGCCTTACCTATATCATGCAGCAATGCTGTCCATCTTAGCCAAACATTATTGGTTTTTATAGATATATTGTCAACTACTTCTAACGTATGATAAAAATTGTCTTTATGACTTTGCCCCTCAATTTCATCAACTCCCTTCAAAGCAGTTAGTTCAGGTAATATTAGATCAAGTAAATTTGTTTTTTCAAGGAGTTTAAAACCTATTGATGGCTTTGTGCTTTCTAAAATTTTATTTAATTCTACTACAATTCTTTCTTTGGTAATAATTTTAATTCTATTAGAGTTTTTCTTAATTGCATCAATACAATTATCATCAACTTTAAAGTTTAATTGCGACGCAAAGCGAATAGCTCTTAGCATTCTTAAGGGATCATCAGAAAAAGTTATATTTGGATCAAGTGGAGTGATAATTCGCTTACGGTTTAAATCTTTAATACCGTCAAAAGGGTCTAAAATTTTACCATAATCAACTTTGTTGAGACTTATTGCTAAGGCATTTATTGTGAAATCTCTACGTTTCTGATCATCCTCAATACTACCAGTAAAAACTTTTGGATTTCTACTATTTTTTTGATATGATTCTCTCCTGGCTCCTACAAATTCTAAATCAATATTATTGTGACAAATCATAGCAGTTCCATAAGTTTTATAAACACTAACTTTTGGTTTGTTTGGTAGAGCATTCGATACTGCTTTTGCTAATTCTATACCATCGCCAATCGCTACAATATCTATATCATTAGACTTTTTACCAGAAAGAATTATATCTCTAACATAACCTCCGACTACATAAGAAGCTACATTTAGACTCTCTGAACAATCAGAAATAATTTTAAAAATGGGTTTTTTCAATGCTTCTAAATTATACATGCGTTGAACAGATTTTTAAAAAATAATACAATTACCGAATAATTTTCACCTCACCGTTGTTACCTAATTTTATAATGGTTGATGGTGTTGTACATTTTCTTTCAAGGTCCAAATTTACAATATAGTCAACACCTTTTAAAATATCAGTTTCAATTTCTTTAAAACTATTTGGAGTGGGATTACCGGAGACGTTAGCAGAGGTTGAAACAATAGGTTTGTTGATTTTTGTTATTAATTTTTTACAGAAATCATTATTCGTAATTCTAAATCCAATTGTATTATCATCCGAAATTAAGTTTTCTGATATATTTTTGGGTTTATCATATATGATGGTAGTCGGTTTTTCAGAAAATTTTATTATTTGATATGCTGCATCTGGAATATATTCAACATAGTGTTTTAGCATTTCTACATCGCTAACTAGACATATGAGCGCTTTTGAGTCAGAGCGATTTTTGATCTTGTAAACTTTTTTAACAGCTTCATGATTAGTTGCATCACAACCAATTCCCCATACTGTATCAGTTGGATAAAGTATTGTAAACCCATTAAGTAATAATTTCTTACATTTTTTAACTTCGTTTGAAATGTCAATACTCATAATAATTAGAAGTGTTAAATTATATTCTACAAATTAAATAAAATCAACTAAGAAGACAATCAATTGATAATTAATTGGGTAAAATTATTGTAATTTTACCCTATGAAAATCATTTTTAATACCAATTATATAAAAGACAAAAGCGATATTCTTGATTTGGTAAATGATTTTGATAGATCAGGAATTGAACTTGGTAATCAAAAACGTAATACGATAAAGCTTTTTAATATTGGAAAAAGGAAGATTAATATAAAGTCTTTTAAATCTCCAAATTTTATCAATTCTTTGATTTATGATACTTTCAGAAAAAGTAAAGCTCAAAGGTCATATGAATATGCTAATAAGCTTATTAATTTAGGTGTTTTAACTCCATTGCCTATTGCCTACATTCAAAATAGTTCATTTATAAGGCTAAAGCAAAGTTACTACATTAGTGAACATTTAGATTATGATTTTACATTTAGGGAGATTTCTAGAGACTTATCTTTTGACGATAGTGTTAATGCATTAAAGGCTTTCACTAGATTTACTTATAATCTGCATGAAAAGGGTATTAATTTCTTAGACCATTCACCTGGAAATACTTTAATAAAAAAAGATAGAAGTGGTTATGATTTTTATTTGGTAGATTTGAATAGAATGGAATTTAAACAAATGACTCTTTTAGATAGAATGAAGAATTTTAGTAGGTTATCCCACAGTGAAGATGTAGTTAAAATAATGAGTTGTGAATACGCTAAGTGTATTGGTGAATCTGATAATTACATTTACGATTTAATGTGGAAAGAGATTATGATCTTTAGAAGTAAAGTAAACAGAAAAAGAAAATTGAAATCTATTTTAAAAAGCTAGTTAATTTAGTTTATTATTTTTCTGGATTTCCAATAATTTAGTGTATTTCAAAAAAGTCAAATTGCATGTTTGATAACAAATTATGAGTCCGTTTAGTCCATCCAAAAAACCAAGTCTTAAAATATATGCCTTAAAAAATGCCCAGCTTGGATTCCAAATAATCTTAAATAGATTTGATTTTTTTCCTATCTTAAAATAAGCTTCAGCTGAAATTGATGAAAAGTGTTCGACTTTGAGATTAAATTCAGAATAAGTTTGATAAGTTAGATGAAGTATATCTCCTTTTAGTTTACCAATTTTTTTATTAGAACTTAAAATAATTTCATCATGTGGATTAATTCCTTTCCATGTGGCCATACGTCTATCAAAAACTCGGATTTTTTTATTGGGATACCAGTCAGAATGTTTGATCCATTGGCCACAAAAATTATTAAATCGATTACAGTAATAGCCGTCATTTTTCCATTCAAACTTTAGTTTGTTAATTGAATCTTGTAATCTCTTTGATAATGACTCATCTCCGTCTAAAGAAACTATATAGTTATATTTTGCTTTTTTTAAGGCAAAGTTTTTTTGTTCGATATAGCCTAGGAATTTTTGTTCAATAAAAACCACATTATATTTCTCGCAAATTGATTTAGTATTATCAGTTGAGAAAGAGTCTACAACAATAATTTCATCTGCAACATTGATTAATGATTTTAAACATTCTTCAATATATCTTTCTTCATTAAATGTGATTATAACAGCTGATATTTTAATCATTATTATTAGATTTTTTTAGCTAGAATTTTATAAAATGTTTTGAGCATTCTAAATATTGATATTTTTCTATTTTCAGGAACTTTGTTATATTTTAAATAATTTTCAACAGCTTCAATCATTCTTTTTGCTGATTTACCATCATTGTATGGATGATATTTTTCTATTATTGCATTTCTTGATTTGAAATGATTATCATTATTAATAGAGTCTGCTACTTCTTTTTCTAAATTACTGTAATTTGTTAAGTTTTTCCAATTTATATTTTTAGAAATATTTCTGAAAGTTATGACTGGTTTATTAAGTAATAAAAATTCATAAACAACTGATGATGTATCGCTAATTAATAAATCTGAAATAATTAAACAATTAGTTATATCAGAATCATTTTTGAATATTATGTTTTCATTTTTATCTGCAAGATTCTTGTATTTTTCAACCCATGTAATGTCCATCAGTGGATGAAATTTTAGTAGAATTGTGTAACTCTTATTTTTTGCCAAAGATTTAATATCATTTAAAATATGTGGTGCAGATGTTAGCTTTGGAGAAAATGTTGGTGCATAAAGAATAATATATTTTGACTTATTTTTAGATAATAACTCATTTTTATGATCAGAACAACAATTTTCATTTTTATAGTACTTATCTAATTTTGGCCAGCCGGTTTCAATAACATCAAAATTTTTATGCTTCTTCTTTAATTCTAAAAATCTATTAGTAAAATACGGTCCCTGTGTAAGATATAAATCAAAGTAGTCACGAATTCTAAAGTGTCCTTTTTTTTCTCCAGCTAAACCATGAAAGATTTGAGTTTTGAGTCCTCTTAAAAAAAACGGTACTTCATTTCCTGGAGCAAATATAACATCACTCTTGTAAGATTTTAATTTTCTATATGATGATGTGAATTTATCATTTTTAAATGGAAATTTGTTTTTTAGTTTTGGAGCAACATACCATATGAAATTATAATTTCTTTCAACTAAAACCTCTTTGATAGGGTTTAATATTGAAAATGAATAATCGTTTAGGCAAAATAAAATAAACTTCATTACAGATTTTTATTAGCCTCATGTAAATCTTCAATGAAATCAATTTCCATACAATTAAAATCTGAAATATCTACAGCTTTAATTTTTTTATTGTCATCAGAAATGCATAATTCTAATCCTTTTTCAAAATAATCGTTATCGTCACACTTAATTAAGTTTTTGATAAATGATTCAATGTCGTTAGAGGATATAAAGTTAATTCCTACTGCTTCTCCAATTCCATTTTTCACTGTTTTTGATAATTCGTGAATAAATCCATTTTTAAGAGTGTATTTGACTTCTTCATCACCCACTTTGTTAGTATTTACAGCGACAAATGATTCATTTCGCTCTATCAGTTTAGTCAGAATATCAAATATTTTTTCATCAAAAACAACATCTCCGTTAAACCATAAAATTGAAGAATTTTTATTTTTCTTTAGTGCAGATAATAAGCTTTTCGAAGTGTTTGTTCTGTCAAAAAATGGATTATAGATGTAAGTAAGATTAGGAAATCGTTCCATAATTAGGTCTTTTTTGAAACCTACTACTACATTTATATCATCAATATCAAATCTAGATGTAATGTTGTTAATTTGCATCTCCATAATGCTTTTTCCATTATTGAGTTTTGTTAATGGTTTTGGAAATGGATTTCCAAGTCTAGAGCCTATTCCTGCAGCAAGAATTACGATTTTCATGAGTGATAGTTAGTTGAATTTAATCAAATATAGGGCAAATAATCAACTATTAAAACAGCAATATATTAATTACAAACTAATGTTTTGATTAATAAATAGTTACTACTAAATTTGTTTTGTGCTAATTCTCAACAAAGACCATTATATAGGTGAAGGTGAAATCAGATTATGTTATTATCATCCAGATGATATGAATTTATGTGTCAAAATTCCAAGAGAAACTACGACAAGAAATTATACCTTAAAAGAAATTAAATATTTTAAAAAATTATCTAAACGTAAAAAGAAAAATTACAGTTATAAGTTTTTTTCTAATTTTCAAGGTGAAGTGTTAACTAACCATGGATTGGGTCAAATATTTGATTTAATTCTTGATTATGATTCTAAAGAAGTTTCAAAAACTTTGGAATATTATTTATTGCATTCAAATATAGTTTCTGATAATAAAATTGAGACAGCTTTAATCAAATTGAAACAAATGATGATTAAACATAGAGTTTTTACTAGGGATTTAAGATCAAGAAATATATGTTGCAGGTTAATTAATTCTAAAAATGATATTGAATTAATTATTATTGATGGAATAGGGCATAGAGATTTTTTTCCATTAGCAGATTGGTTTTATTATTTTTCTAGAAAAAAGGTAGAACGTATTTTTAAGAGATGGAAATTCAATAGCTTGAGTGAACAGAGAGAATTTTTAAAAAACTAAAACAAGTTAGGTTTATGATATTCTATTATCTATCCAATTAGTAATATAATTAAAACTCTTTTTATCTGCCATTTCAAGACTTTGAAAAGTCATAAATAGTTTTTTTTTATTCACAGAAAATAGCCACAATTTTAATATAGTAAAATATTTATTTTTATAAGATCTGAAATAAGTTAATTGTCTATTTTTTCTGTATTTAAAGGTTGAATTCTTTATTTCTAAATGTTCAGATAATGATGATATAATAAATTGTTTCTTATCTCTAAATCTAAACTTAATATTGTCAGATAATATATTGTTATTTTTAAAAAAATTGTTAAGCGTAGATTTTCTAACTGAAACTGGTGTATGAAATCTTCTGAGATAATTTTTTGTTCCAGCTAATTTTGCACTCGTTTGTTGAAATGTTTTAAAACCACCTGATTTTACCTTAAATTTTTTATTTATTTTTTTAATTATCTTATGATAAAAAATTCTTAGTTTTTGATTTTCATAATATTTTTCCCATTTTCCTCTAAGAACTGGAAAATCATTGTAAAAAAAATCACTGGGTTTTGTTAGCCTCATTAGAAAGGTATCATCATTGAATATGATAAATTTTTCAGACAAATCAGGAATTTTATATAGCATATTTCCAATAGAGCAGGAGTTAAAGCAAGGTAAAAACTCTTCATAATTTTTAAAAATAATTTTGTGATCCACAAGTATAAGTTCCCTGTTAAGTTTTTTTGCCTTTAGTTGTAGTTCTTGAAATGATTGAGGTTTTTGATTATCTGTTACTAGGAATATTTTTTTAATGAATGGCGCGAATTTCAAAATTGACTTAATAGTAATATCAATTTCACCTATAGAGTTGTATCTAATTAAATTCTTTTTTTTTGAAAAATCTTTTTTGACTTTTAAATACTTATTAATCTTTTTTTGCCAATTCAAATCATTCCCATCAACCCAAGTAATTACAGCATCAATTTTTAATTCCAATTCATTTTCTGTTGACATAAAATAATCTTTTAATTAAACAGCAACATCATGTGTTCTTAAAGCTTCATTAAGTGATGTTTTCTTATCTGTGCTTTCTTTTCTTTTTCCAATAATTAATGCACATGACACATTATAATTTCCAGATGGAAATGACTTAGAATAACTTCCAGGAATAACTACCGATCGGCTTGGGATAAATCCTTTGTGTTCAATTGGATTTTCTCCCGTTACATCGATAATTTTTGTTGATGCTGTTAAAACTACATTAGCTCCTAAAACCGCCTCACTTTCAACACGAACTCCTTCTACAACTATACAACGTGATCCGATAAAAGCATTATCTTCAATTATTACTGGAGCTGCTTGTAAAGGCTCCAAAACACCACCAATTCCAACTCCTCCTGATAAATGTACATTTTTTCCAATTTGTGCACAGCTACCAACTGTTGCCCAAGTGTCAACCATTGTTCCTTGATCAACATATGCTCCAATATTTACATAGCTTGGCATTAAAATGGTTCCTTTAGAAATAAATGATCCATGTCTAGCAATAGCATGCGGAACTACTCTAATTCCTTTTGACTTATAATCTTTTTTTAGTGGAATTTTGTCATGAAATTCGAAAGGTCCAACTTCAATAGTTTCCATTTTTTGTATTGGAAAATACATAACGACAGCTTTTTTTACCCACTCATTCACTTTCCATGAATTAGCCAAAGGCTCTGCAACTCGCAATTTACCATTATCTAAAAGTTCAACAACTTCATTTATTGCATTTTTAGTTATTTCCTCATTTAATAGATTTTTGTCATCCCAAGCCTTTTCAATAATCTTTTGTAGTTTATCCATGCCGTAATTATTTACAACAAATATAACTCATAAAAAAATAATTTTTTTAAGAAGTTAAAAACTTAAATTTATTTATTTATTTATTCTAAATTTAATTAATTGTATTTTTGATTCATGGGAAGGGTTTTAGCAATTGATTACGGAGAAAAGCGAACTGGTATTGCTATTACAGATCCATTGCAAATTGTCGCCTCTGGTTTAACAACTGTAGATACTAATACATTAATTGATTTTTTGAAAAATTATTGTTCTGAAGAAAATGTTGATCTTTTTGTCGTAGGTCTTCCAAAACAAATGAATAATCAGCCTTCACAGAGTGAGTCTCTAATAAAACCATTTTTAAAAAAATTAAAATCAAATTTTCCTAGAATTTCAATTATTAGAATTGATGAGCGTTTCACTTCAAAAATTGCTTTGAGAACAATGATTGACTTAGGTTTAAAAAAAAGTCAACGACGAAATAAATTATTAGTTGATCAAATTAGTGCAACTTTAATACTTCAATCCTACTTGGATAGTAAATAATTTGATTTCCTCTACATAATCAAACTAGAGAATTGTATTTTTGGTCAAATTTTAAAAATGATACTTCCAGTTGTTGCATATGGTGATCCTGTTTTGAAGAAAAGAGCATCTTCTATTTCTAAAGATTATCCTAAAATTAATTCTCTTATTTCAGATATGTATGATACTATGTATGGTGCGAATGGAGTTGGATTAGCTGCTCCACAAATAGGTTTATCAATTAGGTTATTTTTAGTTGATACTGAACCTTTTTCAGAAGATGAATCTTTATCTGCTAATGAGAGAAGTAAATTGAAAAAATTTAAAAGAACTTTTATTAATCCTGAAATTATTGAGGAATCAGGGGATGAATGGTCCTTTAATGAGGGATGTCTAAGTATTCCAGGAGTTCGAGAAGATGTCACAAGAAAATCTCAAGTTAAAATCCGTTTTCAAGATGAAAATTTTGTCACAAAGACAGAAAGCTTTGATGGATTAATAGCTAGAGTTATACAACATGAATATGACCATATTGAAGGTGTATTATTTACTGATAAATTATCAAACTTCAAAAAGCGTTTAATTAAGAGTAAGCTGACATCAATTAGTAAAGGTAAAATTACTACAGATTATAGAATGCGTTTTTCAAAAATTTCAAAAAAAGATTTCAAAAATGGCTTTAGATAAAATTCTAGCAATTTCAAAAAAACCCGGTTTGTTTAAATTAATAAATCCAAGTAAAAGCGGATACATAGTTGAGTCTATTTCTGAAAAAAAGAGATTCTTTGTAAAAGCCAATAGTGACTTGAGTTTACTAAGTGAAATTTCGATATATACACTAGAAGAAGAAGTTCCTCTGTTAGACGTTTTTTCTAAAATATTTGATAAAGAAGATGGTAAAAAAACTTCCATTTCAGTTAAGTCCACAAAAGATGAATTAGAGTCTTACTTCTTTTCTGTACTTCCAGATTTCGATGAAGATAGAGTTTACTCAAGCGATATAAAAAAAATCTTAAAATGGTATAATATTCTAGTAGACGATAATTTTAATTTTAAGCCTGTTAAAGCTTCCGAATAAATTATTTTCTATGTGGAATGCTTATGTTAAAGAGTTTAAATATAATTGGTACCTGGCCGCACCAGTTATAATTGGAATGTTAGGTCATACTTTTGTGGGATTTGTTGATAATATAATGGTTGGTCAACTAGGTACAGCGGAGTTGGCTGCTGTATCTCTGGGAAATAGTTTCTTTTTTATTGCAATGGCTCTTGGTATAGGATTTTCAACAGCAATTACTCCTTTAATCGCTGAATCACATTCTGAAGAAAATATTAATAATGGAAGATCAACATTAAAACATGGAATCGTACTTTGTGTCTTTATTGCATTTTTTCTTTTTTTATGCATTTTATTAGCAAAACCTTTAATGTTTAAAATGAATCAACCTGATGAGGTTGTATTTCTTGCTATCCCATATTTAGAAATTATTGCAGTTTCATTAATTCCTTTGATAGCTTTTCAAGCTTTTAAACAGTTTTTTGATGGTCTATCTCTCACAAAATATCCAATGTATGTAACATTGATTGCCAATATTGTAAATGTTTTTTTTAATTATGTTTTTATTTTTGGAAAATTTGGATTTCCTATGTTAGGTATAATTGGTGCTGCATATGGTACTTTGATTTCCCGTTTAATCATGATGTTTTTAATTTGGATTCTATTTAGTTCTTTAGAATCAACTAGATTATATTTAAAAAACTTAAATTTTTTTCTTTTAGATTTTTCAATTATGAGAAAAATATCTTCTTTAGGTTTTCCAATTGCTTTGCAATGGTTTTTTGAAATAGGGATATTTACTGCAGCTATATGGCTCAGTGGAACTCTTGGCAAAAATCCGCAAGCTGCAAATCAAATTGCTTTAAACTTATCTTCAATGACTTATATGATTGCAGTAGGTTTAGGGGTCGCTGCTACAATAAGAGTTGGGAATCAAAAAGGACTAAATCGTCCAATCGAATTAAAAAGAATTGCAAAATCAATATTTCTGATGGGAATCATTTTTGCATTCATTTTTGCAATTGTATTTTTCTCAATGAATAACTTTCTACCAACACTTTATATGGATATAAATGATATTAATAATTTTGATGATAATCAAGCTGTATTAGTGATTGCATCAAAATTACTTTTAATTGCAGCTATGTTTCAAATTAGCGATAGTATCCAGGTTGTTATTTTGGGAGCTTTAAGGGGTCTTCAAGATGTAAGAATACCAACTATCATAACATTTGTTTCGTATTGGCTAATTGGCTTCCCTGTAAGTTATTATCTTGGCGACGATAGGATTTTTGGAAGTATTGGTATATGGATTGGATTGTTAGCGGGGCTGACAGCTTCATCAATTTTTTTATATTTTCGATTTGATTATCTTTCGAAACAATTTATATCAAAAAAAAGTAAATGAAAATACCAAAATTTATCTTAGGTGATCATTCGGAATATCCTAATTCAATATTTGTAATTCATACTGAATTTCCAAGGTTTATAATCGATTTAGAGAACGATGAAATTGAATGGTTAGAGGAATTTGATACTCAAGACGAAAAAGAATTGAAATTTGAGGCTGAAAATGCTATAATTCAGGCCTCAGCATTTTATGATTCTGAAATTAATAAATATAAACAAGAGTAATTTTATGCTTGAGAAGATTTTAGAATTTGACCAAAGTTTATTGTTGTACTTAAATAATTTAGGAACTTCTAATTGGGATTCTTTTTGGTTTGCTGTTACAAATAAGCTTACGTTTATCCCTTTATATATTTTTCTTCTGTATTTAATGTTTAATAACCAGAACCGTAAGGCAATATTTTTGCTTGTTTTTATTTTAGTAATGATGATTACTTTTACAGATCAAGTAACTAATCTTTTTAAAGATGGTTTTGAAAGATTGAGACCATGTGCTGATGAAAAAATTTCCAATCTCTTACGAATAGGAAATTGCCGTGGTTTTGGATTTTTTTCTGGTCATTCCTCAAATTCAATGTCTGCTGCGGTTTTTACTATTTTGTTCTTAAAATCTAGATATCGAAAAATTATATATTTAATGATTCCATGGAGTTTATTTGTTGGTTACAGCCGTATATATGTAGGTAAACACTTTCCAACAGATGTTTTATGTGGTTGGCTTTTTGGTGCTTTTGCTGGATTTCTTTTTTTCAACTTGTTCAAGCTATTAAAGAGAAGATTTATACAAGTCAACTAGAAATTTTGCTCCTTGAAATGGTGAGATTTTATTGTTCTTTACAAGCTTCATTTGTTGTTTAATAGCAGATTGAATTTTTTTATCTTCAAAAAAACTATTCTTTAACTGATTTTCAATAGATTTCATCATCCAGAACGAATTTTGTTCAGCTCTATTTTTATTAAAGTATCCGTTTGATAGTGTTTTATTTTGATAGGATTTAATAATATTCCAGGCTTGTTCAATTCCAGTTTCATTTGTTGAGCTACAAAGTAAAACTTTTGGCTGCCAAAGTGATTCTTTTTCTTTGTAAAAATGTAAAGCATTTTTAAAATCATTTAATGCAATTTTTGCAGCTATTTTGTTATCTCCATCCGCTTTATTAATTATAATTGCATCAGCCATCTCAATAACTCCTCTTTTTATACCTTGTAAGCCATCTCCAGCTCCAGGTAGTTTTAAAAGTAAAACGAAATCCACCATTTCACTAACTGAAATTTCATTTTGACCTACTCCAACAGTCTCAATAAAAATAATTTCATAACCTGCAGCTTCACACAATATAATCGCTTCTCTTGTATACTGTCCGACCCCTCCCAAATTAGTTCTATTTGCACTTGGTCTAATAAACGCATTATCTTGTTTTACTAACTTGGTCATTCTTGTTTTATCTCCCAAAATACTTCCGTTTGATATTTTGCTGCTTGGGTCAATTGCCAATACAGCTATTTTCTGACCATTATTTGCAATCTTGTTACCTAATGATTCAATAAAGGTGCTTTTACCTACGCCAGGAACGCCGGTTATTCCCACTCTAAGGGTTTGCTTTTGTTTTTGACTCAAACACTTATTAATTAATTCATTTGATAGTTTTCTATCTAATTCATTTTGACTTTCAATAAGTGTGATTCCAATGCTCAGTGAGGTTCTGTCACCTTTAGTTATATTTTCATATAAAGATTTTATATTGATCTCTTTTCTTCGATTTTTAATGGGCTTATTAGTTGTATTTTTTTTTGTAGAAGTAACATTTGATACACCACTTTTTACTTTAATTCCAGTGATATTTACATTATTTTTTTTCAATTTATTATTTTTAGATACTGTAATTAAATTTTAATTCTTATAAAGTTAATGATATTTTTGTCATTTACATCTAGGCAGTATTTTTAAAAAATTATTTTATTTATGACGTTAATTGATGTTTTAAAAAATCAATCTGATCCAGTTAAATTAATTGCACCTCATTTAAGTTTTGATTTTTACAAAAAAATAAACTTATCTGAAAACTATTTAAATATTAATTCAATTGACAGTAATTCATCTAGAAAACTAGCAATTCACATTAATGATTTTTTAGATCTTCATAATAAAAAAATTGCTTATGGTGGATATTTAGAAAAGAGATCTTTATACAAAAGAAGTTCTCATTTTGGTTCAGTAAATAAAAAAAATGAAAGAAATATCCATTTAGGTATTGATTTGTGGAGCAGTGCTGGTACTTTAGTTTTAGCTGCATTTAATGGAACAATACATAGTTTTAAAAACAATATTAACTTCGGCGATTATGGACCCACTATTATTTTAAAACATATGTTACAAGGAATTGAATTTTATACTCTTTATGGTCACCTTTCAAAAAATGATTTAAATTCGTTTAAAGAGGGAGATAAGATACTAGCAAGCTCAGTTATTGGATCTCTAGGCTCAATGAAAGAAAATGGGGATTATCCACCTCATTTACATTTTCAAATAATATTAGACATAGAGAACTTTTATGGAGATTATCCAGGTGTTTGTTCAGAAAATGACCTAAAATATTATTCTCAAAATTGTCCAGATCCAAATTTAGTACTAAAACTTTCTAGCTTTTAACAAGAACCCAGTCACCTTTATCAATCAATGGAAGCGCTTGTTTATATTTTAAGGTTTTACTTTCACCAGAAATTATATTTTTAATTGTAACTCGGTCATTACGCCCAATTTTTGGTTGTTCCCGCACAATAGTTTCAATACTTTGAGTTTTTCTTTGTGTATTACCAGCAGCTCTTGCTTGAGCAGCACGCTCATCCATATTTGGTATTACATCTTTTGTAGTTTGAACCTTTTCTCTTCTTCTTGATTTTGCTTCCTTGATTGTATTTGCAGTTTCTTGAGGTATTTCACCTTTAAATAAAAACGATATAACATCTTTATTTACTTGGTCTATCATATCTTTAAATAATTCAAAAGATTCAAATTTATAAATTAAAAGAGGATCTTTTTGTTCATGAACAGCCAACTGAACAGATTGTTTTAGCTCATCCATTTTTCTAAGATGGGTTTTCCAAGCGTCGTCAATAATTGCTAAAGATATATTTTTCTCAAAATCTGTTACTAGTTGTTTCCCATTTGTTTGATATGACTTTTCCAAATCTGTTATTACCTGAAGGGTTTTATTACCATCTGTAAATGGTACTACAATCCTTTTGAATTTATCTCTTTGTGTTTCGTATACATTTTTAATTACTGGAAACGCTAAGTCAGCATTTCTTTCCATTTTCGATTCATAGTGATCGAATGCATTTTTGTATACGATTTTGGTTATTTCTTGATTTGATTTACTTTCAAATTCAGACTTTGAAAAAGGCGAGCTCATTGAAAAGTATCGAATTAATTCAAATTCAAAATTTTTGTAATCGTTGGCTGCCTTGTTAGATTCAGTGATAAGTTCAGCAGTGTCATAAACCATATTTGCTAGATCAACTCTTAATCTCTCACCGTTCAATGCATTATATCTTCTTTTGTAAACAACTTCACGCTGGGCATTCATCACATCATCATACTCAAGCAAACGTTTTCTGACGCCAAATTGGTTTTCTTCAACTTTTTTCTGAGCACGTTCTATTGATTTTGAAATCATTGAATGCTGTATAACTTCACCTTCTTTAAGCCCCATTCGATCCATCATTTTAGCAATCCTTTCACTTCCAAATAATCTCATTAAGTTATCTTCAAGAGAAACATAAAATTGTGAGCTTCCAGGGTCACCTTGTCTTCCTGCTCTTCCTCTTAGCTGTCTATCAACTCTTCTAGAGTCGTGTCTTTCTGTTCCCACTATAGCAAGTCCTCCAGCTGTTTTTACTTCATCGGAAAGTTTAATATCGGTTCCTCTACCAGCCATATTTGTAGCTATGGTCACTTGACCTGGTTTTCCTGCTTCAGCAACAATATCAGCTTCTTTTTTGTGCAGCTTTGCATTGAGAACATTATGTGGTATTTTTCTAATACTAAGCATTTTGCCTAGTAATTCACTGATTTCTACGCTTGTTGTTCCAATTAGAACAGGTCTGCCAGCTTTAGACAAATTTGTTACTTCATCAATTACGGCATTGTATTTTTCTCTTTTAGTTTTATATACTAGGTCATCTCTATCATCTCTGGCAATCGGTTTGTTGGTTGGAATTTCAATTACATCTAACTTGTAGATTTCCCAAAATTCTCCAGCTTCAGTAACTGCTGTTCCAGTCATTCCTGACAATTTGCGATACATTCTGAAGTAGTTTTGTAAAGTGACTGTTGCAAATGTCTGTGTTGCGGCTTCAATTTTAACATTTTCCTTTGCCTCAATTGCTTGGTGGAGACCATCGCTATATCTTCTACCATCCATAATTCGCCCTGTTTGTTCATCAACAATCATTACCTTGTTATCCATAACAACATACTGAATATCTTTTTCAAATAAAGCGTAGGCTTTTAGTAATTGATTCATTGTGTGGATACGCTCAGATTTAATACCAAATTCTTTATATAAAATTTCTTTTAATTTAACTTCTTCCTCTTTTGGAAGGTTTTGAGCTTCAATCTTAGATATTTCCATACCCATTTCAGGCATTACAAAAAAATCTGGATTATCAGAGCCAGATAAATATTCCACTCCTTTATCAGAAAGTTCAATCTGATTATTTTTCTCATCAATAACATAATACAGTTCTGCGTCAACTTGATGCATTTCTCTATTGTTGTCTTGCATGTAAAAGTTTTCTGTTTTCTGAAGTAACTGTTTAACCCCCTCTTCACTTAAGAATTTAATTAAAGCTTTATTTTTAGGCATACCTCTAAAAACACGTAAAAGTTTAAAACCTCCATCTTTTGAATCTCCATTAGAAATACATTTTTTTGCATCAGCAAGAACATTAGTAAGATATTTTCTTTGAATACTGACAAGGTCTTGTATTTTAGGCTTCAGTTCCATGAATTCATGTCTGTCACCTTGAGGCACCGGTCCTGAAATTATAAGTGGTGTTCTGGCATCGTCAATCAAAACAGAATCAATTTCATCGACAATCGCATAATGATGAGGCTTTTGAACTAAATCATCAGTAGAGTGAGCCATGTTATCTCTTAAGTAATCAAACCCGAATTCATTATTTGTTCCATATGTAATATCTGCATTGTAAGCATTTTTACGTTCAGCAGAATTTGGTTTATAATAGTCTATACAATCAACACTAAGTCCATGAAATTGAAAAATTGGCGCCATCCATGCGCTGTCTCTTTTAGCTAAATAGTCATTTACAGTAACTAAATGTACACCTTTGCCAGTCAAAGCATTTAGGTAAACAGGTAATGTTGCAACTAATGTTTTACCTTCACCAGTTTGCATTTCTGATATTTTTCCTTGGTGCATTGCGATACCACCAATTAACTGGACGTCATAATGAATCATATCCCATGTGATTGGCTTACCTGCGGCATCCCATGAATTTGACCAAAATGAATAGTCATTTTCAAGTCTAACATAATCTTTAGTACCAGCTAATTCACGATCAAAAGCATTTGCTTTTACCTTAATCTCACTACTGTTAACGAAGCGCTTTGCAGTTTCTTTGACTACAGCGAACGCTTCTGGAAGTAATTCATTTAAAACGTTTTGAGTAGTTTCGTAAATAGAATCATTTAATTCGTCTATTTTTTGATATATTTCTTCTTTACGATCAATATCATTTGAATCATTGGCTTCATTTTGTAATTTTAAAATAAGCTTTTCATCCTCATCACAAGCTTCTTTAATTCTTTTTTTAAAAAAATGGGTTTTTGATCTAAGCTGATCATTAGATAGTGATGCAATGTTAGGCTCAAGTATTTTTATTTTATCAACAATTGGTAAAATTGACTTTACATCTTGTTTTGATTTATCTCCAATAAAAAGTTTTAAAACGGAGTTGATTATACTCATTGTTAAGTAATATTAATTGCATAGTGCAGTTAAGATGATCAAATATACGGCTTGTTCTTATTTTATTTTTGAATATTGATAAAAAAAGTCTCCGATGAGACTTTAAAATTAATATTCATCTTCATTCCAAAGGTAATCTTCGTCTGAAGGATAATCAGGCCAAATTTCTTGGATTGAGTCATAAGATTCACCTTCATCTTCAATAGCTTGTAAATTTTCAACAACTTCAAGAGGAGAGCCTGTTCTAATAGAGTAGTCAATTAATTCGTCTTTTGTTGCTGGCCATGGTGCATCACTTAAATAAGATGCAAGTTCAAGTGTCCAATACATGTTTAATTGATTTAAATATTTTTGCAAAAATAAATTTTTACATGAAATGACCAAGAAAAAAATAAATTTTTAATTAACTATTTAGTATTATAATTTTATATATGAAGATTTAAATTTTATATTAAATATACCATTGACTATGGTATCCACTTTATTTCCTCAATATTTAGATCCAAAGTTATCTTTCTTGAGATTATAAAAAAATAGTCTGAAAGCCTGTTAATATACGATAAAATATTTTTATTAACTTCTTGATAATCATTAAGTTGTGATATTCTTCTTTCAGCTCTTCTTGAAGTAGTTCTGCATATATGGCAATAAGAAACTATCTTGTTTCCTCCTGGTATTATAAAATGAGTCATTGGTTTTAATTCGGAGCTAATAATATCAATTTTATTTTCTAAAAACTCAATATCCGAATCTAAAATAATGACCTTTGATTTTGTATTATCCTTGCAATCAGTGGCTAAAATTGCACCTATTTTAAATAAAACTTTTTGTATTTCAATTAGTGAAAAATTAATTTTTTTATTTTCACTCAAATCTCTTAACATTCCTATATTTGAATTTAGCTCATCTATAGTACCATACGCTTCGACTCTTATATTATGTTTTTTCACTCTATCTCCTCCGTAGAGTGATGTAGTTCCATTGTCACCAGTTTTAGTGTAGATTTTCATGTCCTGTAAATTCAAACCTGTTATAAATATAAAGCTTTATGGGCGAATTCTAAAATGCTCTTTTTGCTGTCTAGATTTGAAAAATAATATTCCCAAATTAAATATTTCCATAGAGAGTTTGATCTTTTCTGACAAAATTAAATTATTCCAGTTTGAAATGTAATTTTTTGATTTTTGAAGGTCTTTAACTATGATTATTGTTTTACTGCTACAAGAGTTAATAATTTTAATCAATTTTTTATAATTGTAATTATCTAATTTTTTTATGATTAATATCGAGCTATTATGAATGTTTAAATTATTAACATTAGTTAATTTTTTTATTTTTTTATGACTCAATATGTTTTTTAATTTTTCGTCTAATTCTTCGTTAAAGTATATTTTATTTAATTCAAAATATTCTATGATCCTTAAAATTAGTTTATCCTGATTAGTACCCTTTTCTTTTGGACTTAGTTCCTCTGGTATATTTTTATTTTTTTTATCATAAATGCAGTCCCTGGTTAGCTTATAGACAAAGGGCGAGTGTATACCATGCAAATTTTTTGCCCTTAACCAAAAAAATATAAATCTAAATATTATATATGCTCTATTCAAAAATTATTTTTTTTAGAGAAATATATCAAAAATGAATATCTTATTGCTATTGCAATAAAAATTGGAATTAAACAATAGTTGAAAGATTGTACACCTGTAATCCAGTGAAGTATTGCAAGAAAAATTAATATTATTAAAAATTTTAAATAACTAATAAATTTCTTTTTAAGTTTTGGTCTTAGTACTGTTGGAATAAATAGAATGTTAAATGCAAATGCCCAAAGGAAATTATAGTTAAAAGCAGTTGCTCTATGGTCAGTTAGAAACCATAGGAATAATATTAATATTCCTATTGTCCCAGTTGCGAAAAATATTAGGCAATCAATGTAAAGTTTTCTTTTATTAAATTTCCAATCATTGTAGGTTGTAATTATAATCAATATTGAAAACAATCCAAGTATAAATAAAGGAGTAATAAGAAAAATTGATTTTTGTTTTTTCTTATTTGTATTTAATGTAATTGATTTCTTTACAAGTTTTTTCGAGGATAATTTTAACTTAGATCCATCTAATATTTTTTGAAGATATATAGGTAAAAAAGTATGTTCTTCAATTGTTGCATTGATATCAATTACTGAACCTAGCGCTAAATCAATACCAAAACCACCCCAAGAGTTTTCTGGAACATGAGATCGTATTAATTCTCTAAAAGTTAGTAGATTAATATTATCATCTTCGGGGAATGATATGTTATTTTTTGTAATGTAAAATAAGTCATCTTTTATTTTAGTAGAGCAATTATTATAGAAAAAATCATATAAATAATTTTTGTTAGCAGGCTTAATATTTTCTTGAAGTTTATTTAATAAATCCTGCTTTTCTATCAAAGATAAATTTAAAGTTTGCTCATGTATAGATCTTCCTTGATTTTTATAATATTCAATATAAGATCTATAGTAAGACCAATCAATCTCATAGTCTAATTTTCCTTTAACAAAATTTAAATAAAAACCATCTTTATTGAAATTATAACGACCGTAGTCAAATATAATATCAATATTTTGTTCGACATCATAAATCCTAAATGCACTATGTCCGAAGGAATCATTTAGCGTAATGCCTGGCCCCATAGTTAATAAAGAAACCTCGGACTTTTCACTTAATTTAATTTGTGCATTTGAACAGACAGTTGTTAAAACTATACAAAAAATCAATAAATATTTGATAACACTACTCATTTTCTAAATATACCAAGATCTATTTCAATGGAAAAAATATTTGAATACAATGCAACGCTTTGATCACCAATATCTGTTATTGCATAGTCAACTGAGATTCCTTCATAATTAAATCCAATACCAAGGTTAGGTTGAAAAGTTAGTGATTTAGAGCTATCTAATTGTAATTCGTTTTGAAAATTTCCGATTCCGCCTCTAAGATATAGTAGATCGACATAGCCAAATTCAAATCCAAACGCTGGACTGATACTTACTAAAGATGTTGAAATTAAATCATTGTTTTGTTCAAATCTGCATATTAAATCAATTTCAGTTTTTAAGGTATAATCGTAGTCAAACACAAAGGTTTTTGCAGCTCCAATTTGTAGTTTAGGTAAAGTGATTTCATTGGGTTCTGGTTCTTCTTGATTTTCTCCTGGAATTGCATTTTGAATATCTTGTAATCGATCATCATCAAATGTCCATGAATTAAAAGTTGTAGTAATATCTCTTGTCATAATTCCAAATTCCCAATTTTTGGATTTAAATTGTATACCAAGATCTAAGCCAAAACCCCAAGAGGAAGCGAAATCTCCAATAATGCGCCTGATAATTTTTGCATTTACGCCATAATTAAGCCCTGAAATAGGTAATTTTCTAGCATATGAGAATGTAAAGCCATAATCAGCAGCTGAGAATAAGTTTATTCGGTCATAATTAATGTTACCTTGTTGATCAATAAGTTTGGTAGTGTCCAAAATATCATCAACCCCAAATCTAATCATTGATATTCCAATTGCAGTTCTATTGTCAAGGGGCATAGCAAATGCTATGTAGTTGTAGTTGGCTATGTTAGCAAAATAATTTGAGTACATTAAGGCTACAGCACTGTCCTGAAGATTTACAAGTCCTGCAGGGTTCCAATACCCTGAATTAATATCTTTTGTTGAAGCTACTACTGCACCACCCATTCCAAGACTTGCAGCATCTACCCCTATATTCATGAATTCATTCGAATAGTTTCGATTAGTTTGTGCATTTAAAGGAGTAATTAAAAAAATACTCAATAAAATGGTTAAAAAATAATATTTAAATTTCAAGTGATTTTTTCTATGTAATATTATTAACAATTTTTAATCGTACTTATTGTATTTTATTTCGAGTAAACAAAAATAGTTTATTATTTTTACTAAATGATTATGAATCGTTTTAAAGCTTTTTTTCCAAACTTAGTTACTTTACTAAATTTATTTTGTGGTTCATTAGGCGTTATATATGCTATTCAAGGTGACCTTGTAACTTCCGCTTTTTTTGTTTTAGCAGGTGTTGTTTTTGATTTTTTTGATGGTTTTATAGCTCGAAAATTGGACTTACAGAGTGATTTAGGATTACAATTAGACTCTCTTGCAGATATGATAACTAGTGGATTAGTCCCAGGGATATTTATGTTTAGCCTGTTGAAAATGTCACTAAATCCATCCTGGCCATTTTGGGATATAATTCCTTATTTTGGTTTATTAATTACCTTAAGTTCAGCTTACAGATTGGCTAATTTCAATATTTCTAGCCAAAAAACTTATTTTATAGGCCTACCTACACCAGCAAATACTTTACTTGTCTTAAGTTTTCCTTTAATATTGAAATTTCAAGGTAGTGAGTTGTGGAATTCTATTATTTTGTGTCCATTATTTTTAGTGACAATAACCTTATTAACGTCTTTTTTACTTAACGCTAAGTTAAAACTATTATCACTCAAGTTTAAAACGTTTGATTTTAAACAAAATATTGAGAAATATTTACTTTTATCTTTTTCAGTTTTACTTTTGGCTTTTTTTAAATGGGGAGCAATTCCTTTGGTTGTCTTTTTTTATATTATTTTATCAATTGTAAGACCTCCTAATTAAGTTTAATTAAAGTTTAAAATTCTAATTTCTTTTTTCTGAGCTCGAAATTTTGCCCTAAATAGACCTTTCTTACCATCTTGTCATTAGCTAATATTTCTGGATTACCAGCCTTTAAAATACTACCCTCAAACATTAGATATGTTCTGTCAGTAATAGCTAATGTTTCTTGTACATTGTGATCAGTAATGAGAATGCCTATATTTTTTTTTGTCAGTTTTGCAACAATTTTCTGTATATCTTCAACTGCTACTGGGTCAACTCCTGCGAATGGTTCGTCTAACAGAATAAAACTAGGATCAGTGGCTAAAGCTCTAGCGATTTCAGTCCTTCTCCTTTCCCCACCTGAAAGTAAATCACCTCTGTTTTTTCTGATATGATTCAATCCAAATTCTTCAATCAAAGATTCCATTTTGTCTTCTTGTTCCTTTTTTGACAGTTTAGTCATTTGAAGAACACTCAGAATGTTATCCTCAATTGATAATTTTCTGAACACTGAAGCTTCTTGCGCCAAGTAACCAATTCCACTTTGCGCCCGTTTATACATTGGGTAATTTGTAATTTCTTTGTTGTCTAAGTATATATTGCCTCCATTAGGTTTTATAAGGCCAACAGTCATGTAAAATGAGGTAGTCTTTCCTGCTCCATTGGGGCCTAAAAGACCAACAATTTCTCCTTGTTCAACTTCAAATGAAACATCTTTTACAACTTTTCTTCCGTTGTAAGACTTCATTAAATTCTTTACACTTAACTTCATAAATCAATATTATCAAATATAATCAATTGATCTAATTTAAAATTAGATATTATTTTTTGTTTTTTGTCGTTTTGTAACAATCTTAGAAATAGAAATACTAATTTGATACAAAACTATTACTGGAATAGCTACAATTATTTGACTTGCTACATCAGGAGGGGTGATTATTGCAGCAAATATCAATACAATAACCAAAGCATATTTTCTATTTCGTTTCAAAAATTCAGGGCTTACTAATCCAATTTTAGTAAGATAGTAAATAACTATAGGCAGTTCAAATATCAGACCTGAAGCTAAAACAGATGCTCTAACCAAACCAATGTAAGAATTCAAATCAAAATCATTATGTACCTGATTTGCGACACTGTAGTTACCCAAGAAATTTATTGACAATGGACACACCACATAATACCCAAAAAGTACTCCTATAAAAAATAACAGAGAACATATAAATATAATACCTTTTGATTGTTTTTTTTCATTCACATAAAGCCCTGGACTTATAAATTTCCAAAATTCGTAAAGTACATATGGAAATGCAATTACAAAACCGAATGTTATAGAGGTCCAAATGTGAGCTGAAAATTGCCCAGCCATTGTTCTGCTTTGAATTTCAAATTCAAAAGCGGTATCACAAAAACTATTTAAGTTAATTAGACTAGATAATTTGCAAAGTATATCATAAGTGAAAAAGTTTGATTTAGTTGGTCCTAAGATTAAGTCATCAAATAAAAAACTTTTGCATAAGAAAGCAATTGTGGCAGCTATAACAATTCCAAAAGTAGAACGAATAATGTGCCACCTAAGTTCTTCTAAGTGCTCTAAAAAAGACATTTCTTTTTCCTGGTACATAGCTATATAATCCCTTCTCTGATTAAATCATGTATATGAATGACACCAGCATACTTATTATTTTTTAAAACAATAAGTTGCGATATCTCACTAGACTCCATTAATTTTCTAGCTTCGATAGCCATTGAATCTGAAGTTATAGTTTTTGGGTTTTTTGACATTATTTCTTTTGCAGTAATATTTGAAATATCATCACTTGTCGCAAGCATTCTACGTAAATCTCCATCTGTAATAACCCCTAGTACTTTATCATTTTCAATAACTGCTGTAACACCTAGTCTTTTTTCTGAAATTTCAATAATAACTTCTTTAATATTTGAGTTAGGGTTAACTGACGGTAATTGATTTTGACTAGATAATCCCTCTACTGTGAGAAATAATTTTTTACCCAAACTCCCCCCGGGGTGATATTTTGCAAAATCATCTTTGGTAAATTTTTTTAAATTCAATAGGCAAATTGCAAGAGCATCTCCAATGACTAGTTGAGCGGTTGTGCTAGTTGTTGGAGCTAAATTATTTGGACATACTTCCTTTTCAACATAAGAATTAAATATATAGTCAGCACTTGAAGCTAAAGATGATTTAAGATTTCCTGTAATTGCGATTAATTTATTGTTTAATCTTTTTATAATATTTAAAAGAACCTTAATTTCAGGAGTATTACCACTCTTGGAAATACAGATAATTATGTCGTTTTCTTGAACAAGACCAAGATCTCCATGAATTGCATCTGCTGCATGCATGAAAATTGACGGAGTACCCGTAGAATTTAAAGTAGCAACAATTTTACTAGCTATTATTGCGCTTTTGCCAATACCTGTTATAATAACACGACCTTTAGATTTGTGAATAAGCTTTACAGCGTCATCGAATGAACTGTCAATCGAACTTGCAACAACTCTGAGCGCATCACTTTGGGAAATTATTGATTCTATTGCTAAATCACTTATTGTCGAGGAAGTTCTTAAATCTTTCATAATTAATTGTATGCATAGGTAAATATACCTATCTTAGAAGTACTTTGCAAAAAAACAAAAATTAGCATCAATATTCAATAATTTTGAATTATATATTATCAATTAGTCAATCTTGACATGTATTAAAAGTTCAATGACAATTTCTTCTGAAAATTTACACAAATCATTAAAATTATATTTCGGATTTAATAATTTTAAAGGCCTTCAAGAGTCCGTCATAAAAAGTATTCTTGACAAGAAGAATACATTTGCAATTATGCCAACGGGTGGAGGTAAATCACTTTGCTATCAGTTGCCTGCACTAATGCAAGAAGGAACAGCAATTGTAGTATCACCCTTAATTGCTTTAATGAAAAATCAAGTTGATGCAATAAGAGGAATATCTAATAAAGAAGGAATTGCTCATGTTTTAAATTCATCATTAAATAAGACAGAAGTTAAACAAGTAAAAAATGATATTTCATCAGGGGTGACCAAATTATTATATGTTGCACCTGAATCACTTACGAAAGTTGATAATATTGATTTTCTAAAATCTCAAAAAATATCTTTTTTGGCAATTGACGAAGCTCATTGTATTAGCGAATGGGGACATGATTTTAGACCAGATTATAGAAACTTAAAAAAAGTAATTTTGCAAATAGGAGTTAACATACCAATTATTGGTCTTACTGCCACTGCTACTCCCAAGGTTCAAGAAGATATTTTAAAAAATCTCGGTATTTCCGATGCAAAAACTTTTAAGGCTTCTTTTAATCGTCCAAATCTATTTTATGAGATACTTCCAAAAACAGCTCAAGTAGATAATGATATCATAAAATTTATCAAGAAAAATGATGGCAAATCTGGGATTGTTTATTGTTTAAGTAGAAAACGTGTTGAAGAGTTAGCTCAGATTTTACAGGTTAATGGAATTAAAGCCGTTCCATATCATGCTGGATTAGATTCTAAAACTCGTTCATCTCACCAAGATATGTTTTTGATGGAAGACATAGACGTTGTAGTTGCTACAATTGCATTTGGTATGGGGATTGATAAACCCGATGTCAGATTTGTTATTCATCATGATATTCCTAAAAGTATAGAGAGTTACTATCAAGAAACTGGCCGAGCAGGTCGTGATGGAGGAGAAGGTCACTGTTTAGCTTATTACTCATATAAAGACATTGAAAAATTAGAAAAGTTTATGTCTGGTAAACCAGTAGCTGAACAGGAAATTGGTTTATCCCTCTTACAGGAGGTTGTTGCATTAGCTGAAACTTCAATTTCAAGAAGAAAGTTTATTTTACATTATTTTGGAGAAGAATTTGATAATTTAACTGGAGAAGGAGGTGATATGGATGACAATGTACAAAATCCAAAAAAACAAGTTGAATCAAAATTTAATTTGGAAAGACTATTAAATACTATTTCAGATACAAATGAAAAATATAAAGTCAAAGATCTTGTAAAAGTTATAGTTGGTCAAGAAAATGCCTTAATAATATCCCACAAAACGAATGAAAAAAGTTTTTTTGGTATAGGAAAGGATTTTGATGTTGTTTATTGGACTGCGTTACTAAGGCAGGCCATAGTTGCAGGTTATATTAGTAAAGAAATTGAGTCATACGGAGTTTTGAAAATAACTCCTAAAGGAAAAGAATATTTGAAGGAGCCAAAATCTTTTTTAATGACTGAAGATCATAATTATAAGACAAATGCCAGTGATTCTTATATTGTTCCCAAAACTCAAGCAGATTCAATATTGACAAAAATGCTGAAAGATCTTCGAAGGTCAAACGCAAAAAAAATTGGTGTACCTCCGTACGCGATTTTTCAAGATCCATCAATTGATGATATGGCCTTAAAATTTCCTGTAACAATTGAGGAATTATACAATATACATGGTGTTGGAGAAGGAAAAGCCAAAAGATATGGAAAAGACTTTGTAGAACTCATTAGTACATATGTTACTGAAAATAACATTGAAAGAATTGAGGATATGATTATCAAGTCGACTGGAACAAATTCTTCTTTAAAATTATACATTATTCAAAGTATTGATAGAAAACTTCCATTGGATGATATTGCTAATGCTAAGGGAATGGACATGGTTGACTTCATTAAAGAACTTGAATCAATTGTTTTCTCAGGAACCAAATTAAATATTGATTATTGGATTGATGAAACTTTTGATGAAGATCAGCAAGAGGAAATTCATGATTATTTTATGGAATCAGAGTCTGACTCTATTCAAGATGCAATTGAGGAATTTGACGGCGATTATGAAGATGAAGAATTAAGGCTGTACCGTATAAAATTTATTAGCGAAGTAGCTAATTAGATATTTTTTTTAAGTTAATACTTATTATTATTAAATCATTGGTAAATTTGCATCCTAAAAATAATTTAAATGGATAACGGACTTTACGCTAAATTTTTAACCTCAAAAGGAGATATTTTAATAAAACTTGAACATAATAAAACACCTGGAACAGTAGGTAATTTTATTGCCCTTGCAAAAGGAGATTTAGAAAATTCAATTAAAAAACAAGGTGAACCTTATTACGATGGGTTAAAATTTCACAGGGTTATTCCTGATTTTATGATCCAAGGTGGTTGTCCGTTGGGCACTGGTACTGGTAATCCAGGATATAAATTTGATGATGAAATTCACAAAGATTTAAAACATGACTCCCCTGGAATTCTCTCAATGGCTAATGCTGGACCTGGAACTAACGGTAGTCAATTCTTTATTACCCATGTTCCTACACCATGGTTAGATGGTAAACATACAGTTTTTGGAAAAACAGTTGATGGTCAATCAGTAATTGATTCAATAGCTCAAGACGATATTATTGAAAGTATTGAAATTATTGCAGTTGGAGATGATGCTAAATCATTTAACGCAGTTGAGTCTTTTAGAAAATTTGAAGGTGCCAGGGCTAAAAGAATAGAGGAAGAACAAGTTGCAGCTCAAATTGAGCTAGACAAACACTCTAAAGGCTTTGAAATCACAAAAAGTGGCCTGCGTTATCAAATTATCCAGAATGGTTCTGGAATTACTCCAGAAAAAAATAATACTGTTTCAGTTCATTACAAAGGTCAATTAATTGATGGGACTGTTTTTGACTCATCTTACAAAAGAAACCAACCTATTGAATTTAAATTAGGTGTTGGACAGGTAATTCCTGGATGGGATGAGGGAATTTCTCTTTTGAAAGTAGGAGATAAGGCTCGATTTGTAATTCCAAGCTACTTAGCCTACGGCAGTCAAGGAGCAGGTGGTGTAATTCCTCCAAACGCAAATCTTATCTTTGATGTTGAATTAGTTAAAATCATAAATTAATTTTTAAATCTAGTTTAATTTTTACTAATTTTTTAAATACTTATTTGTAAATTTGTTTACGTTTAACAACGTACAATGACTCAAGAAAATACTAAATACATCTTCGTGACTGGAGGTGTGAGTTCATCTCTAGGCAAAGGAATTATAGCAGCTTCACTTGCTAAACTCTTACAAGCTCAAGGATACAGAGTTACTATTCAAAAGTTAGACCCCTACATTAATGTTGATCCCGGAACTTTAAACCCTTACGAACATGGTGAATGTTATGTAACTGATGATGGAGCAGAGACAGATTTAGATTTAGGACATTACGAACGTTTTTTAAATGTTCCTACTTCCCAGGCAAATAATGTAACAACTGGTCGTATTTACCAAAGTGTAATTGAAAAAGAGCGCAAAGGCGATTTTCTAGGAAAAACTGTACAAGTTATTCCACACATTACTGATGAAATTAAAGAAAGAATTAAGTTACTTGGGGCAAATGGAGATTATGATATTGTTATAACTGAAATTGGTGGAACAGTTGGAGATATAGAGTCACTCCCATATGTTGAGTCTGTAAGGCAATTAAAATGGGAAATGGGTAATAAAAATACTTTAGTTATTCATTTAACACTTATTCCATATTTAACTGCTGCTGGTGAATTGAAGACAAAACCAACCCAACATAGTGTCAAAACTTTAATGGAAAGCGGTGTTCAAGCTGATGTTCTTGTTTGCCGTACAGAGCACGAGCTAAGTAAATCAATTCGTACTAAATTAGCTCGTTTTTGTAATGTTAAGGAAGATTGTGTAATTCAGTCCATTGATGCATCTACTATTTATGATGTTCCTAATTTGATGCTTGATGAAGGTTTAGATAGTGTTGTTTTGAATAAACTAGGTCTTAAACGTTATACTCCAGATTTGGATTCATGGAATATATTTTTAAACAGACACAAGAATCCAGTTGATGAAATTAATATTGGATTAATTGGTAAATATGTAGAATTACAAGATTCTTATAAATCAATTATTGAAGCTTTTATTCATGCAGGAGCAGCTAATGAAGTAAGGGTAAACATTAAATCTATTCACTCTGAGCATCTAAGTTCTTCCAATGTTGAAATAAAATTGGATGATATAGATGGAGTCCTTGTTGCACCTGGCTTTGGAGAACGTGGTATTGAGGGTAAAATTGAATCAATTAAATATGTTAGAGAAAATAAAATTCCATTTTTTGGAATTTGTTTAGGAATGCAAATGGCTGTTATTGAATTTTCAAGAAATGTTCTTGGTTTGGAAGATGCAAATTCTTCTGAAATGGATTCTGACAGTTTAAACCATGTTATTGACCTTATGGAAAATCAAAAACAGATTCAAGCAAAGGGAGGGACTATGCGATTGGGTTCCTGGAGCTGTGAATTATTGAATGATTCTATAGCATTCAAAGCTTATAATAAAAAAACTGTTTTCGAGCGTCATAGACATCGATATGAATTTAATAGTAGTTATAAAAAGCAAATTGAATCTAGCGGGATGATTGCCACAGGCGTTAATCCAAAAACTGGGTTAGTTGAAATTATAGAACTGAATAATCATCCGTGGTTTGTTGGTGTTCAGTATCACCCCGAGTATAAAAGTACAGTAGCAAATCCACATCCTTTATTCAAAGCTTTTGTTAAAGCTTCACTTAATTATAAATTATCTAAATAAAAAATAATCCCTATTTTGTCAATCTAATTATAAGAGGTTAATATTGTTATGGAAGAAAAAAATTTTGATTTAAAAAGTTTTATTGGTTTTATACTCATTGGTGCAATTTTATTATACATGATGTACCAAAATCAACCATCACCAAATGATACTTCTTTAAACGATCAAACTAATCAAGAAGAAGTTGTAAATAAAATTTCTAAAAATGATCCGAAACAATCCTCTTTCAATTTAAATGACGCCTTCAAAAAAAGAGATGTTTTAAATTCTTTTGATCAGAAAAAATATGTTCAATCAAATACACTACTTGAAAATGAATTATTAGCTATTGAAATTAGCAACTTGGGTGGAATGTTAAGTAAGGTAAGACTCAAGAATTTTGTTGATTATGATTCCGTTCCAGTAAGTTTGATTAAAAATGGTAATTCTTTGTTTAATTTAAACTTTTCAACCACAGATGGTAAGAATATAAACACTTCTGATTTATATTTTGAACCCACTTTGAAAGTGAATGGAGAAAAACAGGTTGTTTCAATGAAATTCATGGTTTCAGAAGATCAATTTATTGAATACTTATATTCTCTTGGAAAAGATGATTATATGATTGATTTTTCAATTCGTTCTAAGGGTCTTAAAGAAGTTTTAAACAATAGATACGAGCCTACTTTTGATTGGAAAATGAAAGCATTTCGACTAGATCAAAGTATTAGTTTTGAAAATCGGTATACTAGGTTAAGTTATCAATATGATAAAGATAAAACTGATAAGTTATCTCAGTCAGGTAATGACGATGATATCATAGAGAGTGTTTCTTGGATTTCATACAGGCAGCATTTTTTTAGTTCAATTTTAGTCCCTAAATCAACTTTAAAAAGTGCAGAAATAAAATCTTTTGATTTAGTTAATGATGAAACAATTGATACAGTATTCACCAAAAAATATACAACAAAATTTCCTATTGAATTTGATCAAGGTGAATTGTCTAAGAAAATGAGTTTTTACTTTGGGCCTACATATGCAGAAACATTAAAAAAATATGATAAAAATTTAGAAGCCAGTATTCCTTTTGGATGGGGTATTTTTGGTTGGATAAATAAATCAATTTTCAGTCCATTGTACAGTTGGTTGAGTGGCTTTCTATCCTATGGAATAGCTATAATCGTAATGACAATTCTTGTTAAAATATTATTGTCTTTCGTTCAATACAAACAATTTTTGTCACAAGCAAAAATGAAAATTTTAAAACCTGAACTTGATGCCATAGGCGAGAAGTTCAAGTCCAATAAAATGAAAGCTCAACAAGAGCGGATGGCTCTGCAAAATAAAGCTGGGGCTAGTCCACTTAGTGGCTGTTTACCAGGTTTATTACAAATACCTGTTTTCTATTCATTATTTATGTTTTTCCCTGTCGCTTTTGAATTAAGACAAAAGCCATTTTTATGGGTTAAAGATTTAAGTTCTTATGATACGGTATTAGATTTACCATTTAATATTCCTTTTTATGGTGATCATGTTAGTTTATTCCCAATTTTAGCTTCTATTGCAATTTTCTTCTATATGAGAATGACCACTGGTCAAAATATGAACATGCAACCACAACAAGAGGGTATGCCTGATATGGCAAAAATGATGAAATATATGATATATTTTTCACCCTTATTAATGTTATTCTTTTTTAATAATTATGCCTCTGGTCTTAGTCTTTATTACTTTGTTTCAAATTTAATTAGTATTGGAATCATGTTAGTAATTAAAAATTATATTATAGATGAAGATAAAGTTTTAGCTAAAATTCAAGTAAATAAATCTAAACCTAAAAAACAAAACCGATTTCAGCGTAAAATGGCTGAAATAATGGAACAAGCTGAAAAACAAAAAGCAATGCAGCAAAAAAGGAAAAAATAGTTAATTAAAGGTTTTCTCTAGGTACCCTTTTTTATTTTCCTTATTTGAATTATTTATAAATTTGCTAAATGAAAACAGTTGTTATTGGTTTATCAGGTGGTGTTGATTCAAGTGTCTCAGCCTATTTATTAAAAGAGCAGGGGTATCATGTCATAGGTCTTTTTATGAAAAATTGGCATGATGATTCAGTAACAATTTCTAATGAGTGTCCATGGCTTGATGATAGCAATGATGCAATGTTAGTAGCTGAAAAGTTAGAAATTCCATTTCAAACAATTGATCTGAGTATTCAGTATAAGTCCCGAATTGTTGATTACATGTTTAATGAGTATAAACATGGGCGTACACCTAATCCTGATATTTTATGTAATAAAGAGATTAAATTTGATATTTTTTTGGATACTGCTATTTCTCTTGGTGCAGACTATATAGCTACTGGTCATTATTGTCGTAAATCATCAATAAGCTTTGGGGAAGATAATAAACAAATTTATTCATTATTATCAGGATTAGATAAAAATAAGGATCAATCATATTTTTTATGTCAATTATCTCAATTCCAACTTTCAAAAACTTTATTTCCAATAGGTGAACTTGAGAAATCTGAAGTAAGAAAAATTGCATCTGATATAGGCTTAGTAACAGCTGATAAAAAGGACTCACAGGGGTTGTGTTTTATTGGTAAAGTAAGATTGCCTGAATTCTTAATGCAAAAATTAAAACCAAAAAAAGGGGATATTATCCAAATCCCAAATGACTTTAAAAAATATAATAATATACTCCCCAATTTCGAATCAAAAGCCCTAGAGCTTCGCTTTAAGAGCAAAAAAATAAATTATGATTACGATGATGGCATTGTAATGGGAACTCATCAAGGTGCTCATTTTTTCACTATAGGACAACGAAAAGGCCTGTCTGTGGGTGGAACAAAAAAACCTCTTTTTGTAATTGCTACTGATGTTGATAAAAATATAGTTTACGTTGGGGAAGGAAAAGATCACCCCGGGTTGTTACGTAATGTTTTGTATGTCAATAATGATGATGTTCATTGGGTTAGAGATGATTTAAAATTATCTAATGGTGATAATTTAGAAGTATTAGCAAGGATTCGTTACAGACAGACTTTACAGAAAGCATATATACATAAATTTAATGATGGATTATATGTTGAATTTTTAAATCTTCAAACTGCTATAACTGAAGGTCAATTTGTTGCATGGTATATTGGTGAAGAATTAGTTGGTTCGGGAGTAATTTCTTAAATTTAAGATAAATACTTTTTCTTTGTTAGGAATGCATAATTGTATTACGAAATTATTTAAAATCAAATATCCAATTGTTCAAGCTGGAATGGTTTGGAATAGCGGTTGGAAATTAGCCTCAGCTTCTAGTAACGCTGGGATTTTAGGTTTAATTGGGGCAGGATCTATGTATCCTGATACTTTAAGAGAACATATTAAGAAATGTAAATTAGCAACAAAAAATCCATTTGGAGTTAATGTCCCATTATTATATCCAAATATTAAGCAGATTATGGAAATAATAGTTGAAGAAAATGTAAAAATTGTTTTTACTTCAGCTGGTAATCCAAATCAATGGACTTCATGGTTAAAAAAAAACGGAGTAATAGTTGTTCACGTAGTAAGTAGTTTAAAGTTTGCTGAAAAAGCTGCTAATGCTGGAGTTGATGCTATTGTTGCAGAGGGTTTTGAAGCTGGAGGTCATAATGGTCGTGAGGAAACAACCACTTTTGCTTTAGTCCCATTAATTTGTAGACAATTATCAATACCAGTGATTTCTGCCGGAGGTATTGCCACAGGCAGAGGTTTTTTAGCTGCAATGGCTTTAGGTGCTAATGGAGTACAAATTGGAAGTAGATTTGTAGCGAGTGTCGAGTCATCTGCTCACATGGCTTTTAAAAAAGCAGTTATTGATTCAAAAGAAGGAGATACTAAATTAACCCTGAAGGAATTAACTCCAGTTAGGTTATTGAAAAATAAGTTTTATGATGATTTAGTTTCTTTATACAAAGACAATCCAACTAAGAATGATTTAAAATCATTTCTTGGACGTGCTAGAGCTAAACTAGGAATGTTTGAGGGTGAATTAGATGATGGTGAATTAGAAATAGGTCAAATTTCAGCCATAATAAATAAAATCTTACCTGTTGAGATAATAGTAAATGAAATTATTGATGAATATAACTCAGTAATTAATGAACTTAAAAGTATTAATAAATGACTAATCGTAGAAAACAAATCTTAGCCTTTGAAAGGCTATTGGATATAATGGATGAATTGAGAGAAAAGTGTCCATGGGATAAAAAACAAACTTTGGAGTCTCTTAGAACCTTAACTATTGAAGAAACTTATGAGTTAGCAGATTCAATACTAGATAATAATTTTAATGAAATAAAAGGAGAATTAGGAGACCTGATGTTACATATTGTTTTTTATTCTAAAATTGCTAGTGAAACCAATAATTTTGATATTGGTGATGTATTAAATACAATTTGTGACAAACTTATTAATCGTCATCCTCATATATATGCAGATAAAGCTGAATTAGACGAAGATCAGGTAAAGAAAAATTGGGAAAAAATTAAACTAAAAGAGGGTAAAAAAAGTGTACTTGAGGGTGTTCCCTCGAGTTTACCACCACTAGTTAAAGCTATGCGAATTCAAGAAAAAGTTTCTGGAATAGGATTTGATTGGGACAATATTGATCAAGTCTTTGAAAAGGTAGAAGAGGAGTTATTGGAATTAAAAAAAGAAATTGTAAATAATGATTTTGAAAATATTGAAGCAGAATTTGGTGATGTCTTATTTTCATTAGTTAATTACGCTAGGTATATAAAAATCAATCCTGAAAATGCTCTTTCTCGAACAAATAAAAAATTTATCAAGAGGTTTCAATATTTGGAAAATAGATCAAGAATGATTAAAAAAAGTTTATCTGAAATGTCATTGTCTGAAATGAATATTTTATGGGATGAGGCTAAAGACCAATAGTTATTTGATTATTTTATTAATTTTAGTGATCTTATCTGTCCATTTTTTTAATTCATATTTATGATTTTCTATTTTTTTATTAACATCAATGATCATTGGATTATTCATATCAACATTTGAGAAGAATTGTAGATTATTTTCAAGCTGATTAATTTGCGATTTTATTTCACCTACTTTGTTTTTGACAAATTGCAATTCGTTATTTAGTGACTTTGGATTTTTAGTTAATTCATTTAGTTTAATAAAATATTTTAAATCATTGATTTCTTCTTCTTCAGCTCCGATTGATTTAAGATTAGAATTAATAATTTTGTTGAATTCTTTATCAATAAATTTTTTATTTCTTGGTGTATTACCAATTTTAGCCCATTCTATAGATATTTCTTTTAACTTATTAAAATTAGCTTTTTTCTGTTTCCCAAATTCAAATGATTTAAGACTTTCTAATATTATTTCCTTGTCTTTAAATGCTTGTATTTCCTCTTCTGTTCCTGAAATATTTTGTTCATGATACTTGTCAAAGAATTCATTACAAGCAGTTCTAAATCTCTTCCAAAGTTTATTACTTTCTTTTCTTGGAATATGACCAATTTCTTTCCATTGGTTCTGTATTTTTTTCATTAAAACAACAGTAGTCTCAAGATTATCATTGTCCTTATTTTTTTCAGCGATTTCTGTTAATTCTTGTTTTTTTCTCAGATTTTCAACTTGTTCCTTTTTTAATTTTTTGTAAAAATTGTTTTTATTTTTATTAAATACTCCAACAGCAGTTTTAAAATCAGTCCAAGTTTTATTGTTTTGTTTTCTTGGTACATTACCAATTTTTAAAAACTTTTCTCTTAGATTTTCAATTTCTTTGATTTTATTTTGCCATTCTGTGTGAGTTTTATTTTCTAATTCTGAAACTGACTTAATTTTATTAATGATTTCTTCTTTTAATTTTAAATTCTCAATTAACTTTTCTTCAATTTGTGTATTGAATATTTTTCTCTTTTCATTAATAACTTTAGTTGCGTTACTAAATTCGTTCCACAGGTTTATGCGATGTTCTTTAGCAACAGGCCCCAATTCTTCTTTCCATATTTTGTGTAATGCCTGCAACTCTCTAAAAGCACGACCTAAATTGGTTTCTTTTGATAAAGAATTAGCTTTTTCAATAAGCTTTGATTTTTTTTCAAAATTATATTTGTAATCTCTCTCTCTTAGATCTCTATCTAGGTGTAAAAAATCGTAAAATCTTTCAACATGGTGACGATAATTATTCCATACATTATTAGCATCTTTTAGAGGTACTTTTCCTATTTCTCTCCATTGATCTTGTAAATCTCTAAATTCGTTATAGCTTTTATTCGTATTTTGGTTGGTGTCAATTAAATTTTTTATGTTATCAATAATTTGTAATCTTAATTGAAGATTTTTTTTGTAAATCTCATTTCTATTTTTCTCAAAAAGTTCATTTTTTTCTCTAAAAACTTTTGATAATGTATTAAACCTCTTTTTTTGCGGATGTGAAAAATTGAAATCAATTATATTTCCACCTTCTTCAATAAATTTCTTTTTATTTTCATTCAAGAGTTGGTTGAACTTAGAATTGAATACTTTTTTAATTTTATTTACATTTAATCGTATTTGCTGTATGTTATCTTTTTTTAAAATCTCTTCAAATGATTGGACTAGAGACTCTAAATCCATTGATTCGAATTCACTTTTTAAGGATTCAATGTTCAATTCAACTTTTTTATCACTTTCTAAAATAGAATCATTACTTAAATCTAAATCATTTTTATTTGATTCTATTTCTTTTTTTCCATCTGCTTCTAGCAGGTTATCTTTCGTTTCCATATATCAAAGGTTTATTGTAATAATTCCTATGAAATATAAATATAATGCTATCTGATTAAATTACAAATTATTATCAGTGACAGTAATTATTTATTCCATATTTCCCAAGATTTTTCTGCTTGTAGTTCAAGCATTCTCAGTCCGTTAATAGTTTGAGCTTTTGCTTGAAATCCTTTTTCTAGAAATTTGGTTTGAACTGGATTATAAATCAAATCAAAAAGAATATGATCTTGAGTTATGTGTTTATATGGAATATCAGGGCTATCTTTAATATTTGGATATGTTCCAATGGGAGTGCAATTTATAATTATTGTATTATTCTTAATAATATCTTTTGTTAGACAGTTATAGCTTATGTGTTTGTTTAACTTAGGATCTCTAGAAACAAATTGGGATCTTATTTTTAATTTATTTAGCGCAAAATTCACAGCCTTAGAAGCACCTCCAGTACCAAGTATTAATGCTGAGTTATGATTGTTATTTAAGTATGGAATTAAAGATTTTGTAAAACCGTAATGATCAGTATTGTATCCAATTAGCTTATTGTTTTTAATTTTTATAGTATTAACTGCTCCTATTTTTTGTGCTTCAAAATCAATTTCATCTAAAAAGGGAATAATAGTTTCTTTATACGGAATGGTAACATTTAAACCATTTATTTTTTTATTTATTTTTAATATTGAGGGAAATTTATCAAGAATATCTATATCAAAATTCTTGTACTCACAATTTAAATTTTCTAGTTCAAATTTTTTTTTAAAAAATGACCTTGAAAAAGAATAATCAATATTTTTACCTATCAATCCGTAAGTTTTCATAAACTTGATTTTATTGTTTCCTCAGAATTATCTATGATAAATACAATTATAATTCCTAAAAGAATACATACGATACCTAAATAAGTTTCATTACTTAAATTTGGTATATAAAGATTATAATCTATTATTTGCTTATTGTTAAATGAATCAATTATAAATTCCCCATTTAGGTTAGATTTATATATTTTATTTTTCCATGGCCAAACTACACCTAGTGAACCTGCTATGAATCCCATTATCGTTGAAAGAGTTTTGTTTTTATATTTTTTTAAAACAAATTTTAAAATATTTGAGAATAAAATTAAACCAACTAATGATCCAAAACTAAAAACAAGTAATATTTTAAGCATATTACAAAGATATGGATCTGTTAAAATTTCAAACTTTCCAAGAAATAAATTTGATAACGTTATATACAAAGCATTTACAGAATCAACAAGTAATAAGACATAGTTTCCCATAAGCATTAAAATAAAAGAGCCTGAGAATCCAGGAAGAGTCATTCCAACAACACTAACTATTCCACAGATAAAAACAAAAAATAAATTTTCATTTTGTCCAGCAGGTGTGATAAGACTTAAACTTAAACCAAAAATAAAGCCCAATAAAGTCCAAAAAAATGTCTCTAACTTTAACGATTCAACTCTTCTATAAATGAATAACAAAGAACCTATAATTAATCCAAAAAATAAGCTCCAAACATAAATTTCATAATGATTTAATAAATAATCCAAAATTCTAGAAACACTAAAGTAACTTACAATCATTCCAAGTAAAAGTAGTCCAAGGAACTGTCCGTTTATGTGTTTATAAAAAATCTTAAATTCCCCTTGTTTAATGAGATTTACTCCTTCAACATTAAACTTTTGTAAAGAATCTATAAATTCCTCGTAAAAACCTAAAACAAATGCGACTAAACCCCCTGATACACCTGGAACTTTATTGGCAACTCCCACCGCAACTCCTTTTAAAACTATTATGAGCTTTTCTTTTATTGCAATTTTAATATTCAACTAATTTTTTGTTTTCTCGATATATAACTAAAAATAAAAATTAAAAGAACCCCTAAAAACATAAAAATCAAAGCTTGTATTAGTTTTGGATCTCCATCAAATGAAAAGGGGGACACACATTCTTCATAAAATACTTCTGATTTGAACTGGTTAACCTCTAAATTAATCAACTTCTTCCATGGCCATATTTTAACTAATGCACCAGCCATGAATCCAGTTAAAATTGAAAAGGTTTCATTTTTATATTTATTAAATAGAAATTTTAAAAACTTTGAAAATGTTAGCAACCCTATAATTGCTCCTGCACCAAATGAGATGATTTTCAATATTTCTTTATTGCTTATGGCTTGTAATATTGAGCTATAAGAACCCATTAAAACTAAAATAAATGCACCAGATATTCCTGGTAGTATCATTGCACAAATAGCAACTCCTCCAGATAAAAAAATATATAAATAGCTATCTGTTGAATTGAAGGCTTCAAGTTTAGTAATTTTATATGCAACAAAAGTGCCTATAATTAATAATAAGGCTGTTATCAAATTCCATTTTTCAATTTTTTTAATTACATATAATATGCTTGACAATACAAGACCAAAGAAAAATGACCATGTTAAAATAGGATAATCAACTAAGAGCCATGTTATAAATTTTGAAAATATAAGAACGCTTATAAAAATTCCAAAAAACAATGATATTAAAAAGGGAGCATTGATTTTCTCCCAAACATATTTAAATCCTTTTTTGTGTAAATCTTTGATTAATGAAAATTTGAGTTCACTCAAACTATCAATTAGTTCTTCGTAAATTCCCGTAATAAAAGCAATTGTACCCCCAGATACTCCAGGAATTAAATCTGCTATTCCCATAGCCATTCCTTTTATCGAGATCAAAAAATATTCAAAAAATTTTTGTCCATTTCTCATATATAAATAAATATAGAGGTTTTATCTGGAGGACCTGTTATAATCTTTTATAAATTGAATAATTTTTTTATTTCTGTAGACATTTGGAAAAAGTTCTTCTATTATAAAAACATATTCAGGATTCCTATGTAATGCAATTAGAAGATATTTAAAACCTTTTTTAAATTTATTGAGTTCAAAATAGATGCCTGAAATTCTGTACTCTAATTCTTCATTTTTAGGATGCAGATCAAGAGCCTGTTTGAAATTAAACTTTGCTGCTTCAATCTCACCAAGCTGAATTAAAATATCTCCTCTTTCAATCCATATTTCTACACTATTATCTCCGTATTCAAGGGTTCTTTTAAAGCCTCTTTCAGCTTCCTCATAATAATTTAGACGTTTATTTATTTTTGAATAAAAAAGCCAATATTTTGGATTTTGTTCATCAATATCAATAGCTTTGTTGACATAAAAAAGTGCTTTTAAGTTATCTTTTTTAGCAAAATAAAATTTTGCAATTTCTATCCATCCTCTATCAAAAGCAGGATCTTCTTTGACAGATTTAAATAAGTATTTTAAAAATTCATCATTATTATTTAGTTTACTATAGCAAAATCCAATTTTCAAATAAGAGAAAGCAGTAGGACCCTCAATTGCAATAGATAATTTGTATTGTTCAATTGATTCGTTGTACCTTCCAAGTTTTTCTAGGACTTTTGCTTTTTCAAAATATGCACCAATAAAAGTATCATCAGAAATTATTGCAAAGTCAAAAGCAGTTAATGCTTTTTCTAATTTATTAATTTCTAAATATTGTTTACCAAGTTGGTGCCATGCAACTTCACAGTATGGATTTTGATCAAGGTACCATGTTAAATATTCAATAGCTTTTTCAGTTTGATCTAAAAATTCAAAACAATAAATTATGTTGTATAATGAAGAATAATCTTCTAGATCTAAATCTATACATTTCATAAAATGTAATTTTGCGTCTTCATAATTATCAAGAAATAGATATTCCATTCCAATTAATGAATGAAGTTCGGATGAATCTTCTGAAATGTTTAATGCTTCTTTGAATACTTTAATGGCCTCCTTGTGGTTATCTCTTTTAGAAAATATATTTGCTTTTTGTATGTATAATTCTTCATTATTAGGTTCAAACTTGAAAAGATTATTTAGTAATTTCTCTGCTTGATTTAATTTGTTTTCAAATATCAATACTTCAATATCAAATAATCTTAAGTTAACGGAGCTTGGGTGTTGGTCTAGACCCAATTTAATAGCTTTTTTTGCTAATGCAATTTTTCCAATTTCTAAATAATGATGAATTATATTTTCGAATTCGCTGGAGTCAAAGAAAAATATATTATTTGTCTTTAGCATTGACTCAAACCTTGTGAGTGAAAAACTTTGGCTTTCTTCAGATTGGTTAAAATCCATTTAATAATCTTTATAATTTAAAAATATGATTAATAGAATTTAATTTTATTTAAGGACTTGAATCTTTTCAACAAAATAATTAACACTCGTTTTGTATTTCGTCAAGTATATTTAATATCGTATTGCAACCTTCTTCAATTTCTTTAATAGAAATTGTCATAGGGGGAGTTATTCTAACTGCTTTAGGTTCATATAAAAGCCAAAATAAAATTAGTCCATTTTTTTTTGCCCTCATTACTAATTTATTTGCAAGATCGGACTCAATCAAAATTAAGCAAAGCATTAATCCTTTCCCTCTTATTTCTTTAATTAACTTGTGTTTTAATTTAGATCTAATCAATATCTCTTTTTCAAGAGTTTTTTCAATTAAATTAGAACTAGTAATTTCTTTGAGTGTTGCTAAAGCTGCAGCTGCTATTACAGGGTGGCCTCCAAATGTTGTAATATGTCCTAGAATTGGCTCAAAAGACAGAGAATCCATTATTTTTTCTGATGATGAGAAACCTCCGATTGGCATTCCTCCACCTAATCCTTTTCCAAATACAACAATATCTGGAGTACAGTTATAATTTTCAAACCCAAAAAGTTTTCCAGTTCTTCCAAAACCAGGCTGAATTTCGTCTAATATTAATAATGCACCAACTTCATTGCATCTTTTTTGTATAATATTTAAATAATCATTTATGGGTTGAATAAAACCAGCGCCTCCCTGAATTGTTTCAAGTATTACAGCTGCTGTTTTTGATGTAATTTTTTTTATATCATTCTTTGAATTAAAATTAATAAATCTTATTCCAGGTAATAATGGTCTGAAAGGATTTTTTCTTTCCTCGTAACCCATAACACTTAAAGCTCCAATTGTATTACCATGGTATGCTTTTTTAGCTGCAAAAATTTCAGAGCGCCCTGTATATCTTCTTGCTAATTTCAAAGCCCCATCAATTGCCTCAGTGCCAGAATTTGTCAAATAAGTTTTATTAATTTTCTTTGGTAAAAACTCAGCTAATAACATTGTTAGATCGAGAGATGGTTTTTGAATAAACTCACCATAAACCATAACATGAAGATATTTGTCTAATTGATTTTTTATAGCTTCTATAACAACAGGATTTTTATGTCCAAGACTACATGCTGAAACACCTGCTATAAAATCTAAATATTTATTATTATTAATATCAAAAATATATGAACCCTGAGCATGAGATATTTCCAATGCTAGAGGATTTGGTGTAGTTTGAGCTTGATATTTTAAAAAAAAATCTTTATTCAATTTATTTTTAATTATTTGATTTTTTTGGGAATTTTCGTGAAGCTTTATTGCCGACAACTTTCTTGTCATTTGATTTATCAGCATTATTTATTCTTTTTCTTAATTCCTCATCAAAAAAATCTTTTTCTTGGTCAATTTTTTTTATTCCTTTAATATTTGGAAGAATTAAAGGTTCGTCATCAATAAATAATTCTTCAACAGATTTTGGTCGTTCATCTTCTCTCCATATAAACCCTTTTAGTAATTTTTGATTCTCTGGAAAATCTGACTCAGGATATGTGTTTCCATCAATTTGATTTAACTTTCTAAGTTCATCAATTTCGTTTTCAGAAATCCATATTTTTATAGACGCAGATTTTGATTTATCAATTCCAACTAATTCATTTTCACTGTCTCTTAAATAGTAAATTGTTTCAGCATTTTTATTAATTTCAATTGTACTAAGCTTATTGTTTACAAATAAACCATTTAGTTTTTTTCCAGAAATTTGATTAAAACCATTCCCCAAACTGTCTTTATTTATTATGAATGCATTATCAAAAACTTTGAGTGAATCAAGAGTTTCTGATTTTGAATTTGATATTAAGTGAATTGAGTCTCCTGTTATTTGATTTTTATGATGCCAAAGTACTGGACGCGTTCTTTTGCTGAAGGCATCTTCAATTTCAATATTATAAAAGTTAATCAATTGGGTTAAACCAGTATTTTGATTCATATGAATTGAATCCGCCTTTCCACTAATATCAGATTTGAATATTTTAGCGTTATAAAAACCTCTCACGATACGGCTTTCAGAAGGCCCAGTTATCATTAAGGTGTCACTGTGCATATATAAAGAATCATTTTCTTGTATTGTTATGGCTAAGGCTCTTTTTGTAATAAACATAGAGTCTTTTGCTTTAAATAATTCAGCGTAATGTCCTTTTATTATTGTTTTATTTAGTGAATCAGTTACCTTAATATTGTTAGATGCAGATGCGTAGTTTTTATTTCTATCAAAATATATGCTATCTCCTTCAATTTTTCGATCGTCATAATCAATTCTTGAGTTTTTAACAAAATATCCATTATCTGCAGTGGTATTATAAAATCCTCTTTCACAATAAATAACACTGGATTCACTTGTAATTGTAGTTGGCCCGTATAAGAATGCATAACCTGATACAGAATAAAAATCAAGTCTGTCAGTTTCTATCACATATTCAGGATTTACTAAAACAACATTATTATTGAATTGATATTTTTTTGTTTTTGTATAATACCTACCAATGTCACTATTAATTACTCCAGATGAGTCACTAATTACTTTTCCTTTTTGATTGTAATAAGCTTCTTGTTTAATTCTATCAAAATAAAGAATATCAGTGTAAAGTTTAGAGTTATTATCAATCAACAAAACATCTCCACTCGCATATGCTAGTTGTGTTTTACCACTATATTCAACATATTTAGACTTCATGTCTAGAGAATCCCCTTGTTTTAACTTGACATCTCCATACGCTTCTACAAAATCTTCTTTTGCATAATATATAGCTTGATTGCACCACATATCAATTCCTTCGTGTTTAATGTGTACTTGCCTCGTATTATCTCTAGTCAAAATAGTAGCATTAGGTTTAGACTCTTCAAATGTCATGAAAGGGGCAAACTCTATTTCAATTTGCTCACGATTTTGAGCAATTAAATTTAAGTTGAATAATAAAATTGTAACAATGATATTATTTATAACACGCACAGTATTTTTTTTAGTTTAAATAAATCAATTCTTATACCAATATTAAATTTTTGGCGAAATTTGGAATAATTATCTAAAAATAGTTTGTTTTCTGTCAGGTCCGACAGAAACAATTTTTATTGGAATTTCTAATTCTTTTTCTAGAAATTTAATATAATCCATTAATTGTTCAGGTAGTTCTGATTTTTCTTCCATTTGAGTTAAATCCTCTTTCCAACCGCAAAAATTTGTATAAATTGGCTTTACATTATGCGATTCAATATTATAAGGAAGGTGTTTAATTTGTTTACCTTTATAATTATAAGCAGTACAAATCTTAAGCTCATCAAACCCAGATAAAACATCAGCTTTCATCATCATAAGTTGTGTAACTCCGTTAATTTGGCATGAATATTTCAAGGCAACCAGATCTAACCAACCACAGCGTCTTGGTCGTCCAGTAGTAGCACCAAATTCATTACCAACTTTTGCCATAATTTCTCCATTGTTATCAAAAAGTTCTGTTGGGAATGGACCTGAACCAACTCTAGTTGTATATGCTTTAAAAATTCCGAAAACTTCTTTTATCGAATTTGGTGATACACCAAGTCCTGTACAGGCACCAGCAGCAGTTGTATTTGAAGAAGTAACAAAAGGATAAGTTCCAAAATCTATATCTAAAAGTGATCCTTGAGCCCCTTCTGCAAGAATACTTTTATTATTAGATTTTGCTTGTTGTAAGTATTCTTCAGAATCAATAAATTTTAGTGATTTCAAAGTTTTAATCGCTTCAAAGAATTCAATTTCAAGTTCACTCAAGTTATATTGTAAATCTACATCGTAGAAATCAATCATAGATTGATGTTTATTTGCTAAGTTTCGATATTTTTCTTCCCAATTATCCAACTCTAAATCACCAATTCTTATTCCGTTACGTCCAGTCTTGTCCATGTACGTAGGGCCTATTCCCTTAAGAGTTGAACCAATCTTAGCTTTTCCTTTAGAGGCTTCTGACGCAGCATCAAGAAGTCTATGAGTTGGTAGTATTAGGTGTGCTTTTCTTGAAATGAGTAAAGATTTTGAGTAGTTGACTCCTTGCTCTGTTAACTTATCAAGTTCCTTTTTGAAAATTACAGGATCTATTACAACTCCATTACCTACCAAGTTAACCGCATTTTCATGAAATATTCCTGATGGAATAGTATGTAAAACATGTTTCCTTCCATTAAAGACTAATGTGTGTCCGGCATTAGGTCCACCCTGAAAACGGGCAATGATATTATAATTAGATGTTAAAACATCAACAATTTTTCCTTTTCCTTCGTCTCCCCATTGGAGTCCTAATAATAAATCGACAGCCATTATGTTTTTTATTTTGGTGCTTTTTTAGTTCCATAAAAATAAAGTGAATGATTTTGTATCTCAATATCAAAAACCTCTTCTATAGTTTGTTTAATTGATTGTATTCTTGGATCACAAAACTCAATAACTTCACCAGTATCAGTTAAAATTACATGGTCATGTTGTTTGTCAAAATATGACTTTTCATATTGAGCTTGATTTTGTCCAAATTGGTGTTTTCTAACAAGTCCACATTCGAGAAGTAACTCAATTGTATTGTAAAGAGTTGCTCTGGAAACTCTATACTTTTTATTTTTCATTTTGATATATAAAGATTCAATATCAAAATGATCGTCACTATTGTATATTTCTTGTAGTATTGCAAATCTTTCAGGAGTTTTTCTCTGGCTATTTTCTTCAAGGAATTTTGTAAAAACATTTTTTACTATTTCTTGGTTACTATATTTTGTTTTGTTGCTCATTAAGAAAATTCAAATTTAAGTAATTTTTAGACTCTAGAAACTTTTTCTATGCCGTTTATTTTTTGTATTCTGTTCATCAATTTTGTTACAAAATTGTTATTATTTACTTCTACGGCAATTTCTCCATTGAAAGTTCCGCTATCAGTATCGAACTTTATACTCTTTATATTAACATTCATATTTCCTGATATAAGTTTTGTAATATCATTTACGAGTCCTTTTTCATCAATTCCAGTGAGTTTTATGACAGCTCTAAAAACTTGTTGTGTTGAGTCTATCCATTTAGCATCAATGATCCTATATGCATAATTTGATTGAAGACTCAAAGCATTAGGACATGTTTTTTTGTGAACTTTTATTCCGTCTTTTATACTTAAAAAACCAAAAACTTTATCACCTGGAATAGGGTTGCAACATATAGACAATTTATAATTCAATTTCTCTTGTTCTTTTCCAAAAACAAGCATATCATACTTAGAAGTAATTTCTTCGTTATTAATTAATTCAGGATTTATACTTTTCTTTCTAGAAATCTTATTTTTTATGAAACTAACCAGGACATTGCTTCTTGAAGCAGCATATTTTTTTAGCATTCCATTATCAATACTACCTACACCAACCCTGTAAAACAAGTCTAAACTTGTTTGTAAGTTGAAATAATTAACGAGCTCATTAACTGAACGTTCATCAAGAATGATTTTCATTTGTTTGAGCTTGCGCCGTAAAATTTCTTTACCATCCTCTGCAATTATTTTTTTGTCTTCTTTAAGAGAAGATTTAATTTTGCTTCTTGCACGACCAGTGGTTGCATAATCAAGCCAATTAGATGTTGGTTTTGCATTTTCTGAAGTCATAATACTAACTTGATCACCACTTTGTAATTTATAATTCAACGGAACTAACTTACCATTTACTTTTGCTCCTCTGGTTTTTAGCCCTATCTCGGTGTGAATACTAAATGCAAAATCTAAAGGAGTTGCTTCTTTAGGTAGAGATTTTAAATCTCCATTGGGGGTGAAAACAAATATTTCTTTAGCGTATAAATTTAATTTAAACTCTTCCACAAAGTCAACTGCGTTAGCTTCTGGATTATCCATAACTTCTTGTAATTTCCCAATCCAATCGTCTAATGTCTCATCATTATTTGAGTCATTTTGTTTGTACTTATAATGCGCAGCATAACCTTTTTCAGCAATCTCGTTCATGCGTTCACTTCTAATTTGAACTTCAACCCACTTTCCTTCAGGTCCCATGACTGTGATATGTAAAGCTTCATATCCAGTTGATTTAGGAGATGATATCCAATCTCTTAAACGTGTTGGATTAGGTCTGAAAAAATCAGTAACAATTGAATAAATCTTCCAAGCCAGAAATTTTTCATTTTTAAGTCCTGATTTGTATATAATACGAACAGCAAATTTATCATAGACTTCATCAAATGAAACCCCTTGGCGTTGCATTTTTCTTCTAATAGAATAAATTGATTTTGGTCTGCCTTTAATGTTATATTTGATTTTTTCTTTTGTAAGAGCTTTATCTAAAATAGAACTTATTTTGTTTATATATTGATCTTGTTCTTCTTTACTCTCTTTTATCTTAAGTAAAATAGAATCGTATATTTCCGGTTCAGTATATTTTAATGCTAAATCCTCGAGATCAGATTTTATATTATACAGGCCAATTTTATGTGCTAGTGGTGCATATATGTAAAGTGTTTCAGAAGCTATTTTTAGTTGTTTATCTTCTCTTAAAGAATGAATGGTTTGCATGTTGTGAAGTCTGTCAGCAATTTTAATGATTATAACACGAACATCATCATTAAGTGTGAGAAGCATTTTTCTAAAATTTTCAGCTTGTAGAGAGATATCTTTATCTTTTTTTAGACTAGATATCTTTGTTAATCCATTAACAATTCTTGCAACAGTTTCACCAAATAATTGTTCGATATCACTTATGGTGTAGTCAGGAGAATCTTCAACAACATCATGCAGCAGGGCAGAGGCTATTGATGTTGCATCTAGACCAATTTCGGATGCTACTATTTTGGCAACAGATATGGGATGAAAAACATAAGCTTCACCAGATTTCCTTCGCTGATTTTTGTGACCATCTACGGCTACGTCAAATGCTTTTCTTATTAGTTTTTTGTCATCTAGAGATAATCGCCTGTAACTAATTTTAAGAAGTTCTTTGTACTCTTTTGCTATGGTAGAGTTTTCTTTTTTGATATCATCAACCGTCATACCCCTAAAGCTATAACAAACATTTGTAACTAGCAATAGTGCTAAAGCATTTTTACTAAAATCTTTTTAAGAAGTTGTAGGGTTTATTTTTCTTTGTCTACAAACTTCAAATAATATGATTCCAGCAGCAACTGACACATTCATAGAATCTAAACTTCCAAGCATTGGAATTTTAATTGCTTTGCAAGCAGAATTTTTCCATTGATCAGACAAGCCATTATTTTCAGTGCCTACTGCAATACAGCATGACTGGGTATAATTTACTTCATCATATGAAATTGATTTTTTTAGAATAGCGCTGTAAATTGGAATATTTCTTTTATTCATGAAATCTATCACTTCAATAGATTTAGCAATTGCTATTTGAACTGTGAAAATTCCTCCAACACTAGAACGAATAACATTTGGGTTGTAAAGTTCAGTTCTAGGATCAGCAATTATTAATACATCCACATTAGCCGCATCAGCCGTTCTTATTAGGGCTCCAATATTACCAGGTTTTTCAATAGATTCAGCAACTAATATGAAGGGATTTTTATTTTTTATTTTAACATCATTTAAAAGATGTGATTTAGTTTCTGCAATTGCAACTAATCCCTCAGTACTTCCACGGTAAGCAATTTTTTTATATACTTTTTTTGAAACTGATATAATCTCAACTTTAGAATTAGCATAGGAATTAATTAATGATCCGCATAACTCAGTGTTAAAATATATGGTTTTGATTTTGTAACCGTTTTTGATTGCTAAATTCAATTCTTTTTTACCTTCAATAAAAAAAACACCATCTTTTTTACGTGTTCTTGATTTCTCTTTTATTTGTAAGACATACTTTATATTATAGTTTTGAAGGCTTTTTATTTCTTTAAACATATATTTAGTTTCAGAGTATAAATTTAAAATGGATTACAAACTTGAATATTAGACTATTTGACAGGTATTTGATATTTTTTTGAATACTTTTTCCATAATTTTGTTTGGTGGCTTTCTAAGCTAATTTCACGACCATCGATGAATGCATTTAGTAGCTTATTTGTCCTCATATCTAAAGCATCACCTTCACTTATAAAAAGAGTTGCACTTTTCCCAACCTCTAAACTTCCATAATCTTTATCAATTCCGAGAATTTTAGCAGTGTTCAATGTTATTAATTGTAAAGCTTGTTCTTTAGTCAAACCATAGGCTACAGTTGTTCCTGCGTAAAAGGGTAAATTTCTAGAGTTCATGCGTTCCATATCTCCGCTAGCTTCTAAGCCAACAATAACTCCAGAGTCTACAAGTTTTTTTGCTAATTTGTAGGGGAGGTCATAGTCTTCATCATTTTTTTCAGGTCTTAAGTGCACTCTTTGTAACAATACAGATACATTATTCTTAATTAAGAAACCGGTTATTTTATGAGATTCATATCCACCAACTATAGTTATTTTATTAATTCCATGTTTCTTAGCGAGAGTTACTGCATCAATTATACCCTTTTTATCATCAACATGGATATATAGCTTTGTTTTGTTGCTAAAAAGTCCTTTCATTGATTCAAAAGGTAAATTAATATTATTGTTAGATTCGCTGATATGTGCTATGGCATTACTAAAGTAGGTTTCAATTTCATCAACTTTATCATCATATTTATCATTTATCTTAAGCCCTGGGTCTTCTCCTTCCCACCAGCGACCATACGAATAGTTATTAGGCCAGTTCATGTGTATTCCATCGTTAGATTTAATTACAGCATCTTCCCAGTTCCATGCATCTAGATTTACTATAGAAGATCTTCCAGAAATTATTCCTCCGCGTGGTGTGATTTGTGCAATCAAAACTCCATTTGGACGCATGGTTTCTACAACTCTTGATTCAGTATTATAAGCTATCAAACTTCTTATATGAGGATTCCACTTACCAATTTCTGAAACATCATCTGATGCTCTAACTGCATCAATTTCAATTAATCCAAGTGTTGAATTTGGAATTATAAATCCTGGATAAACACTTTTATCAAAAGCTTCAATAACAACACAATTGCTTAAATCTTTTTCAATGTTATCTCCAACATACTTAAGTATTCCATTTTCAAAAATTATTAAGCTGTTTGTGATTGTTTTACCATTTCCAATATGCGCTTTAGCACCTTTTATCGCGATTAATTTTTTTTGAGTTGGTGCAGGAGTTTGTTGTGAGTTCAAAACACTAACACATAAAATGAAAATTATTGATATTATTTTATTCATTAAATTATTTTTTTAAAATTCGTTATAGTCCAATGTATCGCAATGCATGTCTTGTTTTTTCTTAACAATGATTGGTTGTGTTTTTATTCCTTTATTTTTCTCTTTTAACATCATTTGAATCAAAATATTTCTTTCATTTTTAATATTTGTTCTTTGTTGTTCATCTATTTTTATGTCAAAGTAAGTTGCTCCTTCAATAATAGTTTTTTCTGCCTTAGTGTAAATAGATAAAGGATTACCACTCCATAAAACCAAATCAGCATCTTTACCAATTTTGATACTCCCAACTTTGTCGTCAATATGCAATAGCTTTGCAGGATTTAAGGTTACCATTTTCCAGGCATCTTCTTCTGATGTTCCTCCATATTTAACAGCTTTGGCTGCCTCCTGATTTAAACGTCTTGACATTTCGGCATCATCACTATTAATTGCAGTAATTACTCCAACATTATTTAAGATTGCTGCATTGTAGGGTATTGCATCATTTACTTCATATTTATAAGCCCACCAGTCACTAAAGGTTGAAGCTCCGACGCCATGTGATTTCATTTTATCAGCAACTTTATATCCCTCCAGAATATGTGTAAAAGTATTGATATTAAAATTGAAATGTTCTGCTACTTTCATTAGCATGTTAATTTCGCTTTGAATGTAGGAGTGACAACTTATATAGCGCTGTTTATTTAAAATTTCAGACAAAACTTCCATTTCAATATCATATCGATATTCTTTACCACTCTTTTTAGTTTCGTCATATTCCCTAGCACGAGAAAAGTAATCCATATACAATTGTTCAACACCCATTCGGGTTTGTGGAAATCTAGTATAACTTTGCCAATTGGATTGTTTAACATTTTCACCCAATGCAAATTTTATAAACTTGGGGGAGTTATTAAATATTAAATTTTCAGAAATTTCACCCCATTTTAATTTGATAATTGCTGATCTACCTCCAATTGGATTTGCTGAACCATGTAAAATTTGTATGGTAGTAACCCCACCAGATAGATTTCTGTATATATCAATATCATCTGCTTCAATTACATCTTCTATACTAACCTCTGCTGAAGAATTTTGACCAGCTTCATTAATGCTTGCTGCTGCAATATGTGAATGCTCGTCAACTATTCCTGATGTTAAATGCTTGCCTGTGGCATCTACAATTTTAGCTTTAGATGATTTTAATCCCTTTCCAATTGCAGAAATCTTACCATTTTTAACTAATACATCGGTATTGAGCAAAATACCTTCAATTTCGTTGGTCCAAACTGTTGCATTTTTAAAAAGAAGTGTTTCTTTCTGAGGTAATTTCTCATAGCCGTAAGCAGTATTTGGATAAGTTACAGGAATTGCTTCTTTGGTATCATTTTTTAGTCTGTTTTTAGATTTATCTATTTTATTACTATTTTTTTTGATTTTCATTTCTGTTTCAGAACCATCACTTAAATTCACATATCCGTCAAAACCATTTTTATTATTTATTTTTCCAGTGTATCTAATAAATTTTTGCTGAGTCGTATCCTCGGATGTAAATAGCAAGGTTAACCATTCTTCATTATAACTTACGTTGCAATCTATTTTAACATTATCAGATTTAATAGAAGCTGTTAATTTTGAACTTGAACCATCTATTGAAAGTAAGTAGTTTTTCTTTTTTAGATTGAACTCGTATTCTCCTCTAATGTCCTTATTGTTAATATTCTTAAAAGAATGTCTAACACCTTTAATCCAATGCTCAATGATTTCTGAATCGGGTTCAAAGTAGTCCTTGGATGAAATAATGAAATTTGCATAACTTCCATTTTTTAGATTTCCTATTTTATTATTTTTAAGAATCTGTGCTGGTATTGTTGTTAAAGCTTTTATTGCATCAGACTTTTTAAACCCGTGATTAATTGCCTTCAAAAGATTTGATTTAAATTCTTTTGTAGATTTTGACTTATGAGTAGTCAAAGCAAAAGATATATCGTTTCTTGAAAGAACTAGTGGATTAGTTGGAGCTTGATTCCATTCTCTCATGCTTTCAAGTTCCAATTTATCAGCTAAAAATCTATTTTCTACATCGTATGGTTTTGGAAAATTAATTGGGATAATATAAGTTGCATTGGAATTTTTTATAGTTTCAACACGCTCAAATTCATCACCACCACCAAGAATAACGTATTGGATGCCAAATTGATCACCAATTTTGTCAGCACGTATAGCATTTTCTCTACTTCCAGCTGATATTATTTGAGTTAAATTGGAGTTAGAGTTAAAAGCTTCTATGGCAAGGTCTGTATTTTTAATATTTCCTTTTTTGTACCATAGAGCATCATGGTAAAGCTGTCTGAGTAATGCCATTGATCCCATTATTGATGTAGGGTAGGCTTGATTAGTTTGAATACTCCTTTCAAATGAAAGGTACTGACCTGATTTTTTTGAAATTATTCGCTCAGAATTAGTCCCTTTTAAACTCAAAGCAATCAAAGATCCTGATCCACGTACAATTCCATCATTTAAATGTGTATTAACAACTCCAAATCCAAGACTTAATAGTTCCCTTGCCTTTTTTTTATCAAATTCAAAGTAATTTAATGCATTCTGCTCTGGTCTTATATGATCATTCCAATAATATCCTTCCCTTAAAGGCTCATACTGTGGTGAACGGTTACTTGATGATAATCTATTTGGTTTTTTTACTCCAAAACTTGAGAAAACATCAATAAAAGACGGGTATAAAAATTTACCCCTAGCGTTAATTACAACACAATTTTTAGGAATATTTATTTCTTTTCCAGATTTAATTACAACACCATCTTGGATTAATAATGTACCATTTTCAATAATTTTATCATCTGAAATATGAATTTTTGCATTTGTAATTGCAGTGAAGTTTGTGTTATTTGATTTAACACTAGTGTTATTTGGTTTATAGTCTTGTGAGTATGATAGTAAAATATAACAAAGACTTAATAGAGTCAGCTTTAATTTCATATTTAAATTTTTGAGCAATCATAAATATACACATAAACTTTTAGTTAGTAAATTGTCAATTTAACCTTTAACGAAAGTTTAATTATTTATCGATTGTAATAATTAACTATGTGCGCTACAACATAGCTGTAGCTTTTAATTCCTAATTTTTGATTATTAAAATTTAAAAACTTACTGTAAATTTTTTTAAATAAAGGTTCTAATGGATTTTTGAAATAATTCCATTTTTTTTGACGATTTTCAAAATCTTTCAAAACACCATAGTTAACGGATGACTTTAAATAATTAAATGAATCTAAATCTTTAATAAATAAATCATTTAAACAATGCTTCAATGCAAATGTTAAGGCTGAATACCTAATAAAAATATTGTTATTTTCATTAGTTGCTAAGAATGCTATAAAATTAGCCTCGTTTTCAGCAGCGAAACCAAGTTGGTGTGCTTGTTCATGAGCTTGTGTTATTGGTTGAGAGTTTTTTGGAGTATGCCAATTTAATTGAGTTTCATTTGTAAATGGATTAAAATATCCACTAAATCCCATGTATGAAATGGGAGTACTGAAAAGAGATTTTTTTTGATTTGATGGATAATATTTTAAAAAGGGATATTTTTTAGATATGTTCTTATATCCAATATTAATTTCTTTTTTTAAATCTTCAAAGTTAAGTTTTAATGAAACTACCTTTTCTGTATCATTTGTGATATCAAAATGGACTTTATTTGTTAATAAAATAATTTCTTTTGTTGTCTTGATCAAATCCTCAGTTGAATAGTTGGTTTTTAAATTTAATTTTTGTGTTAATGGTGTTCTGTAATAATTTAATCCCCAAAATAAATGGAATATAAAGTATAAGACAGATAAAATCCCTAGACCATCAATTATTACTTTTTTAATTTTCATTTTTCTATTTTTAAAAACTTTAAAAACTATAATAGTTAAAGTAAAAATATAAAGTATGTCTCCTATTGAAAATGTAAAATTGTCAAAAATAGATCTTAAAAATTTAGAAATATATGGGTAAAATTTAACGCTATAGTAAGATTCAACTATTTGCGGGTTTTTGGATAGAATTTTAACTGTAACAATTTGAGGTATGATACTAAATGCTAAAAATAAACGAAGTATTCTAGTCATAAATCAAAAATAATAAATATAATTTTCTTTAGTATATACCTTACCTTTGTGTAGAAATCTTATTTTTTATGAATAAAGAAATTTTAAGCTTAGAGCCTAAACTGATCTGGAAAAATTTTAACGCTATTAATGCTGTTCCAAGGCCATCTAAAAAGGAGGAAGAGATAATTAAGTTTGTCAAAGATTTTGGCAATTCTTTAAATTTAAAAACTGTTCAAGATTCGGTTGGTAATGTAGTTATTAAAAAGCCTGCAAGTTTTGGAATGAATGATCATAAAACAGTTGTTTTACAATCACATTTGGATATGGTTCATCAAAAAAATTCTGATACTGAATTTGATTTTTTAACTCAAGGTATAAATATGTTCGTTGATGGTGATTGGGTCAAAGCTAGAGGAACTACTCTTGGTGCAGATAACGGCTTAGGAGTTGCCGCTATTATGGCTTTATTAGAGAGTAATAATATACCACACCCTCCAATTGAAGCCTTATTTACAATTGATGAAGAGACTGGAATGACTGGTGCAATTGGCCTTGATAATACAATTCTTGATGGTGATATACTTTTAAACCTGGATACTGAGGAAGACAATGAAATTGGAGTTGGTTGTGCTGGGGGTATTGATATTACTGCAACATTAAATTATATTGATGAACCCTGTCCATCATCATGTCTTTGTTATGAGATATCAATTACTGGATTGCAAGGAGGTCATTCGGGAATGGATATTCATAAAGGTCTTGGAAATGCCAATAAGTTAATGAGTCGTTTATTATATGTTGGATTTAATAGTTATGGTTTAAGAATCTCCAAAATTGATGGTGGTAGTCTTCGTAATGCAATTCCAAGAGAGTGTAGGGCTATAGTAACAATCGACAAAAACAAAAAAACTGATTTTGAATTTGAGATAAAAAATCTGATAGACAGTATTAATAATGAATTTAACTCATTGGAGCCGGATTTTTTAATAACTCTTAAACCGTATGATTTACCTAAATATGTCATGGAATTAAGTAAGCAGGAAAGAGTAATTAAAGTTTTAAAATCTGTCTTTAATGGTGTTTACAGGATGAGTCCTGACATAAATAATTTAGTCGAAACTTCAAATAATGTTGCAAGAGTTTCATTGGAAAATGGTAGTATTTTAATAGGATGTTTAACTCGTTCCTCTGTTGATAGTTCCAAATATGATCTTGCAAATTCTATTAAGGCAACCTTTGAACTTGCAGGTTTTAATGTTGAATTTTCCGGCGAATACCCAGGATGGACACCAAATATGAATTCTACAATTTTAAGAATTATGAAAAAATTATATTTTCAATTAAATAACTCTCAGCCAATAGTTGCAGCTTGTCATGCTGGTTTGGAGTGTGGTATTTTGGGCAGACACTATCCTAAAATGGAAATGATTAGTTTTGGTCCAAATATTAAAGGAGCTCATTCACCTGATGAAAGAGTCCAAATATCGTCCGTTCAAAAATTTTGGATTTTTTTAAAATCTATTTTAGCGGAAATCCCTAAAAAATAAAAAAACCTACATCAGCAGGTTTTTTTATTTTTTAATTTTCCAACATTTCTAATATAAAAATTAAATCTGTATTTGGTTTTATAGGTCCACGACCTTGTTCTCCATATGCCAAATGTGAAGGAACATATAAAAATGCTTTTTCACCTTTTGTCATTTTGAATACACCTTCCTTAAATCCTGGAATCATTTGAGCATCAGCGCTGTAAATCATTGGCATAGGATTATACATACCTCTTTGCTCTTTAATTTCATTATAAGTACCACAGTTTTCGTCTACGGATTTAACATTTGTTCCAAATAATTTACCATCATTAAAATATCCTTCGTAATATAATTTAAGTGATTCGTTTTGCTGAGGTTTTTCACCATTACCTTCTTTAATTGTATAAATTTTTAAACCTGTCTCAGTAGTTATAGATTTATTTATATAATCTTGAATAATTGGTAAAAGTTTTGAAGCTGCTGCTTCCATTTTTTCATCTGCTATTTTTTGTTTTCGTTCAGCTTCTTTTTTAGCTTCAGCTTCTTTTTTTAAGCGTTTTTCTTCTAGAAGCGGTAATTCTTTTTCCCAAGTTTTTTCAGCATTAAATCCATTGGCATCCATTCCTTGTCTGATAATATTAAGCGATAAGATTCTAATATTTTCCAAAGGTTTATTGCTTCCAGGCATTACAGCTACATTTGAAATTGAATCTTGAATCTCAATTCCTTTAACAACTTGTCCAAATACACTGTGTTTTCCATCTAACCAAGGGGTAGGTACTTCTGTAATAAAAAATTGAGAACCATTGGTATTTGGTCCACTATTTGCCATTGATAGAACACCAGCTTTGTCATGCTTAAGTGATTCATCAAACTCATCACCAAAAGAATAACCAGCTTTTCCCAATCCAGTTCCTGACGGATCACCGCCTTGAATCATAAATTTATCGATAACTCGATGAAATATTGTTCCATTGTAAAAGGGCTTACCTTTAAGTGAATCAGCAAGCTCTGGATGTGTACCTTCAGCTAAACCAACAAAATTAGCAACTGTCAGGGGAGCTTTCTTATAATATAGTTCTACAACCATAGTATCCATTGTAGTTGCAAATTCTGCAAATAATCCATTACCTAACTCAGGATATTTATTTTGACAGGATAAGGATGTAAGTAAAAAAACTGTTCCAAATATTAAGCTTGCTTTGTTTGATTTTTTCA
>JAYNFX010000005.1:0-60668 GCA_038106885.1 Flavobacteriaceae bacterium
AGTATATACTAGCCATCCATCATCATAAATGTCCAATAGATTTTGTGAGCCATCTTCGTAAGTATTAACCCATACACCATTGTGTGCTTCAAAAAAATTAGTAGGTTCTGGCGAACTATCATTATTATCATCGCTACTACAAGTAAAGACAAGTGGAATAAAAAGTAATAAGTAAAGTAATTTTTTCATACCTTAAATTTACATTTTTTTTTTAATTATACTTACACAACTACTTTATTATCAATAACTTATTTACCAATACAAAAGTTTGAAAAAATATTTCCAAGCAAGTCATCTGTTGAAATTTCACCCGTAATTCTACCAAAATGATGAATAGATTCTCTAATATCAATTGACAGCAAATCACCCGTTAACCCACTTTTAAGACCTTTTTTTACATTATTAATACTTTGACTAGCCCGCATCAATGCATCATAATGACGTGCATTTGTAATTACAGTATCGTTGTTACTTAGCTTACCTAGTTGTAATAAACTAGAAAGCTTACTTTTTAAATCATTTAATCCATGACCAGTTTTTGCGCTTATACAGACTGAATCAAAATCTTTAAATAAATCAATTATTCCATCATTTTTTATTAATTCAATTTTATTGAAAACAATTATAAAATGTTTTTCTGAATAATTATTTATAATTTTTTTTATTTCAGTTATTAAATTAGTTACATCGTTATTTTTAAGTTTTCCACAATCGAGCATATATAAAATTACTCGGGAATCTTCCATTTTTTTAAATGTCTTTTTAATTCCAATAGACTCAACCAAATTGTCAGTTTTACGAATACCAGCAGTATCTATAAATCTAAATTTAATTCCATCTATGATTAACTCATCTTCAATTGCATCACGAGTGGTTCCAGCAATATCACTAACAATAGCCTTTTCATCATCTAATAAGAGATTTAATAAGGTTGATTTTCCAACATTTGGTTCTCCAACTATTGAGATTGGAACACCTGATTTAATAACATTCCCTGTTGAGAAAGAGTCAATTAAATATTTTAAAACATCAGAAATTCGATTTAATAAAGATTCAAACTTTTCAAGATCAGCAAAATCAACATCTTCACCAGAAAAATCTAGTTCGAGTTCTATTAATGAAGCAAAATCTATTAACTCATCGCGTAACTCTTTAATTTTATTACTAAAACCTCCTCGCATTTGCTGAAGAGCGATTTTATGAGAAGATTCACTGTCACTAGCAATCAAATCGGCAACAGCCTCTGCCTGACTAAGATCCATTTTCCCGTTTAGAAATGCACGTAAAGTAAATTCACCAGGGTTTGCAGCTCTACAACCATTTCTAATAAATAATTGTATTATTTCAGATTGTATGTAATGACTTCCGTGACATGAAACTTCAACTACGTTTTCACCAGTGTAAGATTTTGGATCTTTAAAAATTGATAATAAAACTTCATCCAAAGCTCTATCATCATCGTAAATATGCCCTAAATGTATGGTATGAGTAGGTTGGTCAAGTAAGGATTTATTGTTCAAAGGCTTAAACAAATTGTTTGATATTGATATGGCGTTATTTCCAGAGACACGAATAACACCAATAGCGCCTACCCCAGAAGGAGTAGCTAATGCTACTATTGTATCATTATAATTCATAAAACAATTTTTTACAAAAGTATTAATATTAACAATAACAGCAGATTATCAATTTTTATTTATTTTTAGCAAAAATTTTCCCAATGATAAAATCTCAAAAACTTAATGCTTTAATTTGCTTAATTATCATCTTAATTTCCTGTAAATCAAACACAACAAAAAAAAATCTGTATGAAGTTGAATGCAATGCAGATGGAATATATAATGGTGTAAGAGCTTATTTAAAAAGTAGTAATAATAATAAACAAGTAATTGATACTGCTGTTGTTATGAATGGGGCTTTTAAATTTAAAGGAGAGGTTAGTAGCCCAGAAATGCGGATACTGACAATTGATGGCATAAATGGACAAACAGCTTTGGTTTTAGAATCTGGCAAAACTAATGTTACTATTTACAAGGACAGTATTTATAAATCTATAATTAAAGGCGGTGAAAACAATTCAATATTCAATAAATATAAAGATGGGTACCAAAATTTAGTTGAAAAAGTTACTAGCCTAAGAGAAGAATATATGGCATCAAGAAATAATATTGAAGAAGTAAAACGAATTCAAAAACAGAATGTTGAGTTAAGATTAGAACTCAAAAACTATGGGCTTAATTTTTTGACACAACATCCTGATACTGATTTTTCATTAATGCTGCTAGAAAGTATAACTCTACAGAAAGAATTTGATGCCAAGTTAGCAAATGAAATTTTAGAGAAAATTCCGAACAAAATTTCTAATAGACAGTATAATATTGAAGTAATGCAAAAAATAAATTTCAATATAAATAATGCTCTTAGTAAAGCTGTTATAGAAGTAAATAGTATAGCTCCTGATTTCACTGCTCCAGATCCAGAGGGTAATCAAATTACCTTGAGTGAAATTTTAGGTAAAGTAACAATTTTAGATTTTTGGGCCTCGTGGTGTAGACCTTGTAGAGTAGAAAACCCAAACTTTGTTAAATTGTATGATAAATATCATGAAAAAGGTCTAAATATTATAAGTGTCTCACTCGATAGAGAAAATCAAAAGAGTAAATGGATAAAAGCAATTGAGAAAGATAATTTGTCATGGTATAATGTATCAAATCTAAAGTATTGGCAAGATCCTGTTGCATTAATGTATAATATTACCTCAATACCAGCTACATTTATTTTAGACGATAAAGGAACCATAATAGCCACCAGACTTAGAGGAAGTGCTCTCGAGAAAAAAATTGATGAACTTTTTGAAAGATAGTGACATACAAATATTTAATTACATGATTTTTAAAAAAAAATTGATGTAAAAAAAACTATCTTTGATGTACTATATTAGTAATCTATATGCAGCTAATAGCTTTTGTTCTTATCTATCCAGTTCTCTGGATCGTTTCTCATCTTCCATTTAGATTACTTTATTTTATATCTGATATTTTATATATTTTTTTATTTCACATATTTAGATATCGTAAAAAAACTGTTATCAAGAATTTAAAATTAGTTTTTCCTGAAAAAACAGAAGCTGAAAGACATAAAATTACTAAAGCTTTTTATCACCATTTATGTGATATGATATTAGAAGCCATAAAATCAATGAATATCAATATTAACGATATGAAAGCTCGCTTCAAGTTTACAAATATTGATTTGATAAAAAATTATGAAAAACAAAACAAAAGTATTTCATTAATGTGTGCTCATTATGGAAGTTGGGAATGGATATTTATATTACAATCATATACTACACACAAAACATATGCTATTTATAAAAGACTAAGTAATAAATATTTTGATAGGCTTGTTAGAAAAATCCGTGCTAGATACAACTCATATTTAATAACTACTAAAGAAGCCGTTTCGGTATTGGTTGAAAATAAGAAGAAAGGGCTACTTACAATAAATGGATTTGTTTCAGATCAAACTCCAAAAAAAAATAAAGCATATCATTGGAAAGAATTTATGGGTATTAAAGTTCCTGTTCATACTGGTGCTGAAATGCTTTCAAAAAAACTCGATATGCCAGTAGTTTTCTTTTCTGTAAAAAGGGTGAAAAGAGGCTTTTATGAAACTACATTTGAGACACTATCTGATAGTCCAAAAAAAATCAATGATTACGAAATCACAGATAAGTTTTTAAAACTTGTAGAAAAACAAATACATGAAGCACCAGAGTTCTACCTATGGACTCATAAGCGCTGGAAACATAAAAAAACTGATATTTCTTAAGAAATACTTTTAATTTTTTCAATAAATTCTTCAGCTAATTTATCCGCTTCTAACTGTGACTTTGCTTCACTGTAAATTCTAATTATTGGTTCAGTATTACTTTTTCTAAGATGTACCCATGAATCAATAAAATCAATCTTAACACCATCAATTAAATTAATTTCATCATCATTATGATTATTTTTTATGATGCTTAGAATTGAATCTACATTTGTGTCTTTATTCAAATTAATTTTTTTCTTACTCATGAAATATAAAGGATACGTTTTCTTAAGTTCACTTACAGAAATTTTCTTTTCGGATAAAAGACTCAGGAATAAGGCAATACCAACAAGAGCATCACGACCATAATGAGATTCAGGTAGAATTATACCTCCATTTCCTTCACCCCCAATAACAGCATTGTTTTTCTTCATAGACTCAACTACATTTACCTCACCTACAGCACTAGCAGTATATGACCCACCATATTTATTAGTTACATCCTTTAATGCTCTGGTTGAGCTCATATTACTAACTGTATTTCCCTTATTAATATTTAATACATAATCCGCGCATGCAACTAAAGTATATTCTTCACCAAATAAAATACCTTTTTCATCCATGAAAGCTAAACGATCAACGTCAGGATCAACAGCTATACCAAAATCAGCATTTGTTTCTAAAACCTTTTTTGACAAATCAGTAAGATGTTCTTTAAGAGGTTCAGGATTATGTGGAAAGTTTCCATTTGGATCACAATGTATCTTGATTACATCTACTCCAAGACGTTCCAATAGCATTGGAACAACTATACCTCCAGTTGAATTAACACCATCAACAACAACTCTAAAATTTGAATTTCTTATAGATTTTTCATTAACATAGCTAAGACTAATTACAGAATCTATATGTTTATCAAAATAGGAATTATCTGTAAAAACTTTTCCTAAGCTATCAACGTCAGAGAAATTCATTGAATCATTTGAAGCAATATCTAAAACTCTTTGGCTATGAGTTGATGATAAAAATTCTCCTTTAGAATCTAATAACTTTAATGCATTCCATTGTTTTGGATTATGACTTGCAGTTAAGATGATACCTCCATCAGCATTTTCTTTCGGAACAGCAATTTCAACAGTAGGAGTTGTTGACAAATCCAAGTTAACAACATTAATACCCATCGCAACAAGAGTGTTTATGACTAAATTTTGAATCATTTCACCAGAAATTCTAGCATCTCTTCCAATAACAACACTATAAGTTGACTTATTACTCTGTTCTTTAATCCAAAGACCATAAGAAGCAGCAAATTTTACAACATCAATCGGTGTTAAATTATCCCCAACTTTGCCACCAATAGTGCCACGAATTCCAGAAATTGATTTAATTAAAGTCATAAAGTTATTTTTCAGCAAATATAATATATATCAATATTAAAGAAGTATTTCTTTGATGGTAATAAAACTAGCTTATGTAATTCCACATGTTTTTGTATGTAGACATAGATTTATATGTTTTTAATATTGGTTTATTTTTATCCAATTTTAGGTTGGGGTCTTCATTAAGAACTAATTTAGCAGAGTAACGAGCATTACTTAAAATATCTTTATCATACATGATATTGGCAATTTTCAATTTAAGTATACCACTTTGTTGTGTTCCCATAATATCACCTGGTCCTCTAAGTTTTAAATCAACTTCAGAAATTTCGAATCCATCTGATGAATTCACCATTGTATCCATTCTTAATTTACTATCCTTCCCTAGTTTGTGGCTCGTCATTAAAACACAATAACTTTGTTCAGCACCACGTCCTACTCTGCCGCGTAACTGATGCAATTGAGATAAACCAAATCTCTCTGCGCTTTCTATAATCATAACAGATGCGTTGGGAATATTTACTCCGACTTCAATAACAGTTGTAGCTACCATGATTTGAGTCTCTCCTTTTACAAAACGTTGCATTTCAAATTCTTTATCAATAGCTTTCATCTGACCATGCACTATTGAAATTTGATATTTGGGTTTAGGGAAATCTCTAGAAATACTTTCATAACCATCCATAAGATCCTTAAAATCTAATTTTTGACTTTCTTTAATTAATGGATACACCACATAAACTTGACGACCCTTTGAAATTTCATTTCTAATAAAACTAATAACTTTTAACCTATTGTTATCAAATCTGTGAAGAGTTTTTACTGGCTTTCTACCTGGTGGCAATTCATCAATAACAGATATGTCTAAGTCTCCATATAATGTCATGGCAAGAGTCCTAGGAATCGGTGTTGCTGTCATTACTAGGATATGTGGAGGGTATGTGTTTTTATGCCATAATTTACTTCGTTGAGCTACACCAAATCTATGCTGTTCATCTATTATGGCAAGCCCCAAATTTTTAAATTCCACTTTATCTTCTAAAACAGCATGAGTTCCAACTAGAATATTTAAATCCCCATTATTTAATGATTCATGTATAATTTTCCTTTCAGATTTTTTAGTAGATCCCGTTAATAAGGCTATTTTTATATTCAATTTTTTGCATAGAGATTTAAATGCTTTATAGTGCTGTATAGCTAATATTTCAGTTGGTGCAACAATTGTTGACTGAAACTTATTATCAATAGCAATAAGCATTGACATAAAGGCTACAATTGTTTTTCCTGAACCCACATCACCTTGCAATAATCGGTTCATTTGAGCATTACTACCCATATCAAAACGAATTTCCTTGATAACTCGCTTTTGAGATTTTGTTAGTTTAAAAGGCAAATGATTATTATAAAAATCATTAAAATAAAATCCAACATTTTTAAAATTATAACCTTTTATCTTTGATTTGCTAACAAGTCTCTTATTAATTAATTGTAATTGAATGAAAAATAATTCTTCAAATTTGAGCCTAAATTGAGACCTTTGTAGTAAATTTTGATCTTTTGGAAAATGAATATTTAAAATTGCCTCACTCTTCGAAATCAATTTATATTGATTTATTAATTCTATTGAAATTGACTCGAAAAAATCATTTCCAGCTTGTATAAATATTTGTTCTATCAACTTACATATAACTCTATTAGAAATACCACGATTAGATAGCAACTCTGTTGATGGATAAATAGGCTGAATACTTGATCTTAAGCTCTTGTCAAATTCAGATTTCAATTCCATTTCAGGATGAGACATACTGAAAACTCCGTTAAAAACACTGACTTTTCCAAAAACTACATATGTTGTTTTCTTTTTTAAATTTTCTTTCATCCATTTATGTCCACGAAACCAAACTAATTCCATATGACCAGATGAATCCTGAAAATCAGCAATCAACCTTTTACCTCGCTTTTGAACCACTTCACGAAAATCGGTAATTTGGCCAACAAGTTGAATTTCAGAATTATTTACAACTAATGAGTTTATTGAGTAAAATTGAGTACGATCCACATAACGCCTTGGAAATAAGTATATTAAATCTTGAAAAGTTTTTATTCCAAGTTCAGATCTTAATATGCTAGCACGAGTCGGCCCAACGCCTTTTAAAAACTCTATTGGCGTCTGTAGAATATCATTAACCATATACTATTTTAATAAAATGGAAACTTCTTCGTTCAAAAAATTAAGTGCCATTTCTGCAGTAACTTCATTATTTAGTAAGATATCTAATAGCAATGGTCGAATATCATTTGCTGTACTAACATCTTTATTCTTAAATGAAACTATAGTTTGAATTGTACTATTTTTTGCGGCAGAAACAATACGCCAACAAGGGTCAGAAACATAAATTTGTTGTGAAAGATTGTGCTCATATTCTTGCTCAACTGTTTGTATAAGTAAACTTTTATAGTCTTCAACCTCCTGCGAAATTGGAGAAACACGTTTTAAGAGATTTTGAGGAGAAATTCGTTCCAAAAAAAGAGTTAATCGCTCATATGCCTGTAAACGAATCGGTAAAGATTCTTTTTGAATAGATTCTTTTAAAATGAAATTTCGACGATTGTTTTCATTATCAGTATGTTCTCTAAAAAACAAAAAGGCAATTACCCCAGTAACTAGTGCAGGAATACAATAAACCATTAAACCTAAAATTTGCTCTCCCATAAAATAATATTTTATTGATCACTAATTTAACAATTTTAATGCTAATAATTAAATGATTTAAAATCGAACTATAACATTTATTTATTCTTTAAATCAAAAAAAAAATACAAGAAATTGTTTATAATTATTCGTTAAACTAAGTACAAAAACAAATTACATTATTTAATTTCACAGACTAAAAATTACTTTATTGAATTCATATTTAAATCAGCTTAATGAGGCTCAACTTGCTCCTACCATACAAAAGGATGGGCCAATGATTGTTATTGCAGGTGCTGGATCTGGTAAAACCCGTGTTTTAACTTACAGAATCGCATATTTGATGAGTCAAAATATTGACCCTTTCAATATTTTAGCGCTCACATTCACAAATAAAGCTGCTAGAGAAATGAAATCAAGAATTGCTTCAATAGTTGGTGAAAGTGAAGCAAAAAATTTATGGATGGGAACTTTTCATTCAGTTTTTGCAAAAATATTACGCTTTGAGGCTGATAAATTAGGTTATCCATCAAATTTTACCATATACGATACACAAGATTCACAAAGATTGATTGCATCAATAATAAAGGAGTTAAGCCTTGATAAGGACATCTATAAGTATAAACAAATCTACAGCCGAATATCATCTTACAAGAACAACTTAATAACTGTAAAGGCTTATTTCAATAATTCCGAATTAATCGAAGCTGATAATATGGCTAAACGTCCAAAACTGGGAGATATATACAGAGTATATGTAGATAGATGCTTTAAAGCTGGAGCAATGGACTTTGACGACTTATTATTAAAAACTAATGAATTATTAACAAGGTTTCCTGAAGTGCTTTCAAAATATCAACAGAGATTTCGCTATATTTTAGTTGATGAATATCAAGACACAAATCACTCTCAATATCTAATTGTTAGAGCGCTAGCAGATCGCTTTCAAAATATTTGTGTTGTTGGAGATGACGCACAAAGTATTTATGCATTTAGAGGGGCTAATATCAACAATATTCTAAATTTTCAGCGTGATTATGATGATGCAAAATTTTATAGATTAGAACAAAACTATAGATCTACAAAGAATATTGTTAATGCTGCTAACTCAATAATTGATAAAAATCAAAATAAGCTTGAAAAAGTAGTTTGGACTTCAAATGAGATTGGCAATAAAATTGTTGTTAATCGCTCACTAACTGATGGTGATGAAGGCAGATACGTAGCAAGTTCAATCTTTGAAAACAAGATGAATAAGCAATTGAAAAATTCTGATTTTGCAGTTCTCTACAGAACTAATGCTCAATCCCGTGCAATTGAAGATGCATTAAGAAAAAGAGGTATCGATTATAGAATATTTGGTGGATTATCTTTTTATCAGCGAAAAGAGATTAAAGATGTATTGTCATACCTCAGAATGGTTGTTAATTCAAATGACGAGGAAGCATTTAAAAGAATTATAAATTTTCCAGCTCGAGGAATTGGACAAACGACTTTGGATAGATTAATTATTAAAGCTAATCAATCAGGAAAGTCTATTTATCAACTACTTGAAAATATCCATGAAATCGAAATAAAACTAAATTCAAGTACTAAATCAAAATTATATGACTTTTATACAATGATTGAAAGTTTTAAAATTCTAAATAAAACTTCAAATGCTTTTGAACTGACTGATCATATTTGCAGAAAAACAGGACTGATTAATGAATTTAAAAAAGATGGATCTCCAGAAGGAATCTCAAGAATGGAAAATATTGAGGAACTCTTAAATGGTATTAAAGATTTTGTTGAAGGTCAGTTGGAATTAGTCGACTCAACGGGGGGACTTTCAGAATTTTTAGAAGACGTGGCCTTAGCTACTGATTTAGACAATGAGGAGGATAAAAATAGTAATAAAGTTTCTCTAATGACAATTCATCTTGCAAAAGGTTTAGAATTTCCATTTGTTTACATAGTTGGATTGGAAGAAGACTTATTCCCAAGTGCCATGAGTATCAATACCAGAACAGATTTGGAGGAAGAACGCAGGTTATTTTATGTTGCAGTGACTAGAGCTGAAAAACAAGTGTATTTAACTTATTCACTGTCAAGATACAGGTGGGGAAAATTGATTGATTCAGAACCTAGTCGATTTATTGAAGAAATAAATGATGAATATCTGGAAATTATTACTCCAAAAGAAGAAAGGCGTTTCAATCCAATGATAGATGCTAATATTTTTGGAGATGTAAAGCCTAACCAAATACGATTTAATAAAAAAAATTATACCGCGACAAAACCATTAAACAATAAACCTAGAGTTCCAAAAAATTTGAAAAAAATTTCTAATAACTCTAATGCAGTTAATTTATTTGACTCAAAACTAACAGTTGGAAATATTGTGAATCACCAAAGATTTGGTAATGGAGAAGTTTTAAAAATTGAAGGTAAGGGAGCAGATTTAAAGGCAGAAATTAAATTTAATTCTGTAGGAATAAAAAAACTCTTACTGAGATTCGCAAAACTTGAAATACTTTCATAAAAGCACTGTATTAAAATGAAAGAAGGAAAAAAATTCGAGGAATATATTGAAGTTAAAGGTGCACGTGTCCATAACCTAAAAAACATAGATGTAACTATACCAAGAAATAAATTAGTTGTTATAACAGGTTTGTCTGGCAGTGGAAAGTCTTCTTTAGCTTTTGATACAATTTATGCAGAAGGACAAAGAAGATATATTGAAACTTTTTCAGCTTATGCAAGACAATTTTTAGGATCACTCGAAAGACCCGATGTGGATAAAATAGATGGTTTGTCTCCTGTTATTGCTATAGAACAAAAAACTACAACAAAATCTCCAAGATCAACTGTTGGAACAATAACAGAAATATATGATTTTTTAAGACTGCTATATGCTAGAGTTGGTATAGCCTACAGTTATCAAACCAATGAAAAAATGATTAGTTATTCTGATGATCAAATCAGAAAAATTATTCAGGAATCATTCAAAAATCAAAAAGTTTCAATTCTAGCTCCTGTAATTCGTTCAAGAAAAGGTCATTACCGCGAACTTTTTGAGCAAATTGGTAAACAAGGCTTTGTAAAAGTTAGAATTGATGGAGTAATTGAAAATATAATTCCTGGTATGCGTCTTGACAGATATAAAAATCATGATATTGAGATTGTAATAGACAGAATAAAAATTGATGAAAAGACCGTCAACTCTAAAAGGCTACAAGATTCAATAACAACAGCTATGAATCAAGGAGATAATGTTATCATGGTACTAAATGAGAATGATGAAAAACCTCGCTTTTTCAGTAGAAATTTAATGTGTCCTTCATCAGGAATTTCATACCCGAACCCAGAGCCCAATAATTTTTCATTTAATTCCCCAAAAGGCGCATGTAATGATTGTAATGGAATAGGAAATCTCTATAAAGTAAATGAAGATAAGATAATACCCGATCGTAAAATTTCAATTCAAAATGGAGGATTAGCTCCGCAAGGGTCAAAAAAAAATTCATGGATATTTAAACAATTAGAAATCATCGCAAAAAGACATGATTTCAGTTTATCTGATTCAATAAGTGAAATACCTGAAGACGCTCTTAAGATTATTTTATACGGAGGCAAAGATAAATTTTCAGTAAAAAGTAAATCGTTGGGGGTATCCAGAGATTATTTAATTGATTTTGATGGAATTGCAAATTTTATTGAACATCAATACAATAATTCGGAGTCAACTAGCGTAAAACGATGGGCAAAATCATATATGGATAAAATAATATGTCCTTCTTGTAATGGCTCAAGACTGAATGAAATAGCGAGCTTTTTTAAAATACATAACAAAAGTATCGCTGATTTGACTAAAATGGATATTAATGATTTGTTAAATTGGTTTAATGAATTGCCTAAAAACTTAAGTGATAATCAAAATATAATTGGACAAGAAATTATAAAAGAAATAAAAACCAGGCTACAATTTTTATTGGATGTTGGATTAAACTATCTAAGTTTAAATAGAAGTTCAAAATCGCTTTCAGGAGGAGAAGCTCAAAGAATTAGATTAGCTACTCAAATTGGATCTGAACTTGTTGGCGTATTGTACATATTAGACGAACCAAGTATTGGCTTACACCAAAGGGACAATGAAAAATTAATCAATTCTTTAAAAATATTACGTGACTTAGGAAATTCCGTAATTGTTGTTGAACATGACAAAGACATGATAGAGCAGGCTGACCATATAATTGATATAGGGCCATATGCTGGAAAAAATGGAGGTGAAATTATCAGTCATGGAAACTTTAAAAATATTCTTTCGCATAAAACTTTAACTGCAGATTACCTTAACGGAAAAAAAAATATTGTAATTCCTAAAAAAAGAAGAATTGGCAATGGAAAATTTTTAGAATTAAGTGGTTGCACTGGTAATAATCTAAAAAATATTTCTGTAAATATTCCACTCGGACTAATGGTTGGTATAACTGGTGTTTCTGGAAGTGGAAAATCATCTTTAATTAATGAAACTTTATATCCAATACTTAATAATTATTACTTTAATGGAACTAAAGAACCATTATCATATAAATCAATAAAAGGGCTTGAAAATTTAGATAAAGTAATTGATATTAATCAAAGCCCAATTGGCAGAACTACAAGAAGCAACCCAGCAACTTATACAGGTGTTTTTTCCGAAATAAGAAACTTATTTTCGAAAATCCCTGAATCTATGATAAGAGGATATAAGCCTGGTAGATTTAGTTTTAATGTTACTGGTGGTCGTTGTGAAACTTGCAAAGGAGGAGGATTAAAAATTATAGAAATGAATTTTTTACCTGATGTTTATGTACAATGTGAAACTTGTATGGGGAAAAGATTTAATCGTGAGACTTTAGAAATTAGATATAAGGGTAAATCAATTAGTGATGTATTAAATATGACAATCAGCGAGGCAGTTACTTTTTTTGAACAAATCCCAAAAATTTATAGAAAATTAAAAACATTAAAAGATGTTGGATTAGGATACATAACCTTGGGGCAACAAAGCACAACCCTTTCAGGTGGAGAAGCCCAAAGAATCAAGCTTGCTTCTGAACTTAGTAAACGTGATACAGGAAACACCATTTACATTCTTGATGAACCCACAACAGGATTACATTTTGAAGATATAAGAGTACTAATTGAGGTTTTACAAAAACTTGTTGATAAAGGAAATACAATTTTAATAATCGAACACAATATGGATGTAATTAAAGTTGTTGATTACATAATTGATATTGGTAAAGAAGGTGGTAAAGAAGGTGGAACAATAATTGCCTCTGGAACTCCTGAACAATTAATTAAAAACAAAGACAGCTACACAGGAAAATATTTAAAAAAAGAATTAATTTAGAATAAAATTAATAATCATGAGACTTCAACAACATAAAAGCTGGAATGAAATTAAAACAAATGATTCATGGGCTCTTTTCAAAATAATGGGAGAATTTGTTAATGGTTTTGAAAAAATGAGTAAAATTGGTCCTTGTGTTTCGATTTTTGGATCTGCAAGAACTCCTGAAGATACTGAATATTACAAATTAGCTGTTGATACTGCTAAAGCAATTGTTAAATCTGGATATGGAGTAATAACTGGTGGAGGTCCTGGGATAATGGAAGCTGCTAACAAAGGGGCTAGTGAGGCAGGTGGAACATCGGTTGGTTTAAATATTGAACTTCCGTTTGAACAAAAAGACAACCCATACATAGACTCAGATAAAAGTTTAGATTTTGATTATTTTTTCGTTCGTAAGGTTATGTTTGTAAAATATTCACAAGGATTTGTAGTCATGCCAGGAGGAGTTGGAACATTAGACGAACTTTTTGAAGCAATTACATTAATTCAAACTTTTAAAATAGAAAAGTTTCCAATAATTCTTGTTGGTACCTCATACTGGAAAGGTCTTATAGATTGGATTAAAGATACATTATTAGAAAAGCATCAAGCAATTAGCCCTGAAGACATGAACTTAATACAATTGGTTGATACACCTGAGCAAGTAACGGAAATATTAGATGCATTCTACAAACAATATCAGCTTAGCCCTAATTTTTAAATCAGATCATTTTTTTAAATAATAATATAACTCAAATCAAGCTTTTATCCTTATTATTTGTTTTAAGTTTTTCATTAAACTCAAACTCACAAATAAAAATTAAGGTCAATTCAACTGTCGATATTGAACAAGGAGAGATTGACGTTGATCAACAAATCATTTATAAAAATGATTCTAATACTGAATTAAATGAAATCCTTTTAAACGACTGGATATCAAGCTACAGCAATAGTCATACTCCCTTAGTCAAAAAATTTCTTAATGAATATAAAACTCATTTATATATAGCAAAAGAAAAAAATAGAGGATACACCAAAATCAAATCAATATCAAATTTCAATGGTGATCCTCTTAATTTTAATAGGTTAGAAAATAATTATGACATAATAAAAATTAAATTAAATGAAACTTTATTCCCTAAAGATTCCTTAATTATTAATCTTAAATATAAATTAATTATTCAAAGCGATAGATTTACAAACTATGGAAAGAAAAAAAACAACGATATAATTCTCAATTCGTGGTTTTTAACTCCACTTAAATTTGAAGATAATTGGATAATTTACAGTAATTTAAATTTTGATAAACCTTACACAGAAAAATCAGAAATTGAATTATTAATCAGTGTACCGTCGTCACATAATGTATACAATGAATTAAAGCTAGTAAATAAACAAAAAAGACAAGAATTAAACCAATATTATTTTAAAGGCAATAATGTAAAGTACCATGACTTAATAGTTGCAAAAAATAAATTCGATCAATTTAATATTGGTCAAAATAAAATTTATTCAAACTTAGATTCAAAAACAAATGATAATAATGAAGAAAAAATATTTAAACGAGTAATTAATTTTATCGAAGAAAATTTAAATATTCCTGCAAAAAAAAATATCGTATTATCGGAAGTTGAATACAAAAAAAATAGCCTTTACGGTCTAGCTCTTTTACCTGACATCATATCGCCATTCCCTGACGATTTCAAATATGAACTTGCTATAGCAAAAAATATTATTAAAAAACAAATTGATGAAATTTTTGATGTTGATCCTCGACAGGATTATTGGCTAAAAAATGGATTTCAAATGTTACTTCTTATTAAATATCTTGACCGCTATTACCCAAATCAGAAACTGATTGGCAAATTAGCAGATATGTGGGGAATTAAAAATTACAATTTTTCAAAACTCAAGTATAATGAACAATATCGATTGACCTTTTATCAAATGATGCGTACTGGAAGAGATCAAGCCTTAACAGAAAATAAAAAAAACTTACTAAGCTTCAATGAAAAATTCACATCATATTATAAATCAGGAGTTGCAATATTATATCTAAAAAATTATTTAGGTGAAAAGGATGAACTCGATTGGTTAAGACACCTTATCAAAGAAAATAAGTTTTCAACACAAAATTTTGAATCATTTATAAGAGAAAATTACGACAAAGAAGTTGACTGGTTCTTTAAAAATTTCATAAATGAATCATTTTCTTCAGACTATAAGATAAAATCAATTAGCTACTATAATGATTCTTTAAAAATTAAATTAAAGAATCTAAAAAAAGGAGCCTATCCAATCACAATAAATTCCATAAAAAATGATAGCTTGTTATCTTCAAATTGGATTAAAGGTTTTAATAATCAAAAATCAATTTTGTTAGCTAACAAAAATCAAGACTATACCGTGTTAAATTTTGAACATTTTAGTCCAGAATTTAATAGAAAAAATAATTGGAAATCAGTAAATAAATTAACTTTAAACAGACCTCTAAAAATTCGTTTTATCAGAGATGTCCAAAATCCAAATTACAATCAACTTAACATAATGCCAGTTGTTGAATTTCAAAATGTATATGATGGTTTTAAATTTGGAGTTAATTTTAATAACCGTGGACTCTTAGCAAAACCAATAATCTATGCGCTTGTGCCAAGCTATGGAACTGGATCTGAAACACTTACAGGAAATGCAAAGATAATCTTTAATAAATTTTATGAAGAAAGAAAACTATTTAACACAATGATAGGGATAACATTTGACAGATCTAGTTTTGACTATGGTGCTTTTATAAGTAAAATACAGCCATTTGCACAGTTTACCTTTAGACCAAAAAATAACTTGAGGTCCAACACAAATGATAAATTACAATTTAGATATATAAATATCCAAAAAGATAATTCAAGCAGTATTACGGATGAAAATGAAATTCCACCTTATAAAATTTTTAATACAAAATTTATTCACCAAGAAAACAATATTGAAAATTATAAAAATTGGGATATTGATTTACAAGTTTCAAGTGATTTCGGGAAATTAAGTTTCAGCTATGAGAGAAGAAAACGCACACCAAAAGATAGACATTATAATTTAAGGTTTTTCTCTGGAATTTTCTTATTCAATAAACTTGACCCCACAGAAACCAGTTTTAATTATTCATTAGACAGGCCTACAAATTACCTATTTGATTACAATTATATTGGTCAATCAGAGTCATCAGGAGTATTATCTCAACAACTGATTGTTGCTGAAGGGGGATTTAAATCTAAATTAGAACCATCGTTAGCAAATCATTGGATGACAACATTAAATGGTAGTGTTTCGTTGTGGAGATATTTACAAGCATATGGAGATATCGGGTTTTTAAAAAATAAAAATAGAACTGCATTCTTTGCATATGACTCTGGAATAAGATTAGATCTAATACTAGATTACTTTGAGTTATATTTTCCAATTTATTCAAATTTAGGTTGGGAAATCAGTGAAAATAATTATTCAAATAAAATTAGATTTGTATTCACTACAGATATTTCAAAATTGGCTGGATTATTTACCAGAAGATGGTTTTAATTACAGTTTAAATGAATACATTACAATACTATTGTTATAAACCATTCTTATTGCCCTGAAGGGTATAATTCCTATATTTGCAAAAATTAATACCCAATGGCGGTTAAAAGTAATTTAACAGAAAATATAACCTTTGAAGAATTTAAAAATGAAGTCATCGAAGATTATAAAATTGCTGTTACTAGCCGAGAATGTAGTCTACTAGGCAGACGTGAGGTACTCACGGGAAAAGCTAAATTTGGAATTTTTGGTGGTGGTAAAGAATTGCCCCAAATAGCCTGGGCCAAATCATTCAAGAAAGGTGATTTTCGATCAGGTTATTACAGGGATCAAACATTTATGATGGCCATTGGTAAACTATCAATCGAACAGTTTTTTGCAGGTCTTTATGCTCACACAGATATCAATCATGATCCAATGAGTGCTGGAAGACAAATGGGAGGACATTTTTTAACTCACTCTCTTGACGAAAATTTCAATTGGAAAGACTTAACAAAGCAAAAGAATTCAAGTTCTGACATCTCTCCTACTGCCGCACAAATGCCTAGACTATTAGGTCTTGCTCAAGCTTCAAAAATATTCAAAAATATAGAAAATTTTGATTCATCAAATTTTTCTAATAATGGAAATGAAGTTGCTTGGGGCACTATAGGAAATGCAAGCACTAGCGAAGGAATATTTTTTGAGACTGTTAATGCTGCCGGAGTTTTACAAGTTCCGATGGTAATTAGCATATGGGATGACGAATATGGAATTTCGGTTCATGCAAAACATCAGACAACAAAAGAAAATATATCAAAAATACTCAAAGGGTTTCAAAGGGATGAAATTGACAAAGGCTATGAAATTTTAAATGTTAAAGGCTGGGATTATGTTGATCTTATTAACTGCTATGAAAAGGCTGGCAGAATAGCTAGAAATGAACACGTCCCTGTTATAATACATGTGGAGGAATTAACACAACCACAAGGTCACTCAACCTCAGGATCTCATGAAAGATATAAAGATTCTGAAAGGTTACTTTGGGAAAAAAACAATGATTGTAATATTAAATTTAGAAACTGGATAATTAGTAATGATATCTCAAATGAAGATGAGTTGTTTGAAATTGAAAAAGATATAAAAGCTAAAGTCAAACTTGCAAAAATTAAGGCGTGGAATGATTTTTTAAATCCAATTAAAAATTCTGCTAATGAATTAAACTCTATACTAAAGAATGTTACTCAATTTTCTTCAAATAAAACCTTTGTACAAAAAGAAATTAAAAAACTTGAATCATTAAAAGAACCTATAAAAAAAGATGTTCTTTCAATAGCTAGAAATTGTCTAAAGTATTTAATATTTGATAATAATTCAGCCAAAAATGATCTAATAAAATGGATTAATAATTATTCTAAAATTGAACAGCCAAAGTTTAGTAGTTTGCTATATAGTGAATCGCATAATAGCCCCACTAAAATTAAACCTATTGATCCAATCTATGATGAGTCACCAGAATTTGTTGATGGCAGAATAATTATCAGAGATAATTTTGATATGATTTTTAAAAATTATCCAGAGAGTCTGATATTTGGTCAAGACTCAGGTGCAATTGGCGATGTAAATCAAGGCCTTGAAGGTTTACAACTTAAATATGGTAGCGAAAGAGTCGCTGACGCTGGTATACGAGAAGCAACTATAATTGGTCAAGGAATTGGAATGGCAATGCGTGGACTAAGACCTATCGCGGAAATACAATATTTAGATTACTTAATGTATGCTCTTCAAATAATAAGTGATGATTTAGCTACCCTTCATTATAGAACTTTTGGTAAACAGAAGGCGCCATTAATAATTCGTACAAGGGGTCACAGGCTCGAAGGTATTTGGCACTCAGGATCACAAATGGGTGGGATATTAAATTTAATCAGAGGTATATTCGTATTAGTTCCAAGAAATATGACAAAAGCTGCAGGTTTCTATAATACTCTTATAGAAGCTGATCAGCCAGCTTTAGTTGTAGAATGCCTTAACGGATACAGATTGAAAGAAAAAAAACCCAATAATATTGGATCTTTTAAAACTGCTGTCGGTGTAGTAGATATTATCAAACTAGGAACTGATATCACAATAGTATCATATGGCTCAACATTACGCTTAGTTGAACAGGCAGCTAGAGAGCTTCTTGAAGTAGGAATTAATGCTGAAGTGATTGATGTTCAATCTCTAATACCATTTGATATTAATAATGATATTGCAAAAAGTTTAAACAAAACTAATCGTATTCTTATTGTTGATGAAGACGTTCCAGGAGGAGCTTCTGCTTACATATTATCAAAGATTCTAAATCAAGATAATGCATATGAAAATCTTGATAGTGCTCCTTCCCTTTTGACAGCCAAAGATCATCGGCCTGCTTATGGTTCAGATGGTGATTACTTTAGCAAACCTTCTGTAAATGATATTTTTGAAAAAACGTATTCAATATTACATGAATCTGATCCAAAGAAGTATCCTAAACTAAGGTGAAAATTTTGTGAGGTATTTTAAAAATCGTATTATTAAATTCTAAGAGTATTATTTAAAAAAACATTAATTAATAACAATCAAATATAATGCCTAAAGACTCTAAACAAATTTCATTAATTCAGGCTTTTATTCCTATTGCAGCATTAGTATTAATACTTTTTTATAATGTTTTCTTTGTATATGGAGATGATGCTTTGAGTGGTAGTAACCAATTTGTATTACTAATTGGATCAGCAATTGCTGCATCAATTGGTTTCATAAACAAAGTGCCGTTTGAAAAAATGATCTTAGAAATTTCAGAAAATTTAAAATCTTCAACTAATGCGCTGTTAATCCTGCTAATGGTTGGAGCTCTTTCAGGAACTTGGTTAGTCAGCGGTGTAATACCAACGATGGTTTTTTATGGACTTAAAATACTCGATCCTTCATTTTTCCTTTTAGCTTCATTGCTAATTTGCGCAATTATTTCTTTAGCAACTGGTAGTAGTTGGGGCACATCCGCTACAGTTGGAATAGCACTAATTGGAATTGGAGAGAGTCTAGGTATTTCTTCAGGAATGACAGCTGGAGCTGTGCTTTCTGGAGCATATTTTGGTGATAAAATGTCTCCAATGAGCGATACTACAAATCTTGCTCCTGCAATGGCTGGATCAGATCTATTTAGTCACATAAGATATATGACTATTACAACTATACCTACATTTATATTGACATTAATTATATTTACTATAATTGGATTTAATTTAAATGTTGATGGAAACCCAAATTTAACTGATAAATTAGATGCAATTGAAAATGCATTTAATGTAACACCGTTACTAATGTTTGTGCCTGGAGTTGTCATTTTTCTTATTTACAGAAAAACACCAGCGCTAGTTGCACTATTCATAGGGGTAATTGTTGCTGGAGTAGCATCAATATTTTTTCAACCAAATATAATAGTAGAAATATCCAATTCAAATATTTTAAATTTTAATTCAGCCTACAAAGGTGTAATGCAATCCATTACAGTAGATACTTCTATTGAAACAGCTAGCTCTGAATTAAATGATTTATTATCGTCTGGAGGAATGAAGGGAATGCTAGGGACCGTTTGGTTGATTATATGTGCAATGGTATTTGGTGGTGTTATGGAATCTATCGGTGCACTTACAATAATTAGCAAGTCAATTCTTAAACTTGCTAAATCAACTTTTGGTTTATTTACAAGTACTGTGGCAAGTTGTTTAGCTCTGAATATTACAGCTTCTGACCAATATCTTGCAATTGTAATTCCAGGAAAGATGTTTAAAAAAGCTTATGAAAATAAAGGTTTAGCACCAGAAAACTTAAGTCGAACTTTAGAAGATTCAGGGACTGTAACATCCGTACTAATTCCATGGAATACATGTGGCGCTTATCAAAGTAGCGTTTTAGGAGTTTCAGTAGCCGATTATTTTATTTACGCCTTTTTTAACTGGATAAGTCCATTTATGACTCTATTTATTGCAGCATTGGGGTACAAAATAAAACTAAACTCCCATCAGAAAGATTTATTAAGGAATAATAAATAATAATTGATAAAAAAAATTGAAAAATTATTTTTTATTAATTTAGTTTAAACTAAATATTAAATATTATGAGCGAAAGTAAATGTCCATTTCATGGTTCAACAACAAAACCAAATCTTGGAACGCAAAACAAAGATTGGTGGCCAAATAATCTAAATCTTGATATTTTAAGACAACATGATTTGAAAAGTAATCCTCTTTATGAAATAAACTATAGAGAATTAGTAAAAAAATTAGACTTAAAATCCGTCAAAGAAGACTTGAAGAAACTCATGACAGACAGCAAAGATTGGTGGCCAGCTGATTATGGCCATTATGGACCTTTCTTTATTAGGATGACATGGCATGCAGCAGGAACGTACAGGACTGGTGATGGACGTGGTGGAGCTGCTACAGGAGCTCAAAGATTTGCACCATTAAATTCCTGGCCAGATAATGGCAATTTAGATAAAGCACGAAGATTATTATGGCCAATCAAAGAAAAATACGGAAACTCACTCAGCTGGGCTGATCTTTTAGTTTTAGCTGGAAATGTTGCTATAGAGGATATGGGTGGGCCTAATCATGGAACTGCATTGGGGAGAAATGATATTTGGCAATCTGAAAAAGACATTTATTGGGGTTCTGAAGATGAGTGGTTAGGAGATAATCGCTATGGGAAGACAAGACAAGATCTAGAAAATCCTTTAGCTGCTGTTCAAATGGGATTAATTTATGTAAATCCACAAGGACCAAATGCAAATCCTGATCCAAAGCTTTCCGCTCAAGATGTACGTGAAACGTTTAAGAGAATGGCTATGAATGATGAAGAAACTGTTGCACTAACAGCTGGTGGTCACACTTTTGGAAAAGCACATGGTGCAGGTTCGGAAGATTTTGTAGGAAATGAACCAGAAGGCTCAGAAATTGAAGCTCAAGGATTTGGATGGGAAAATAAGTTCAAATCAGGAAAAGGCGTTGATACCATAACTAGTGGAATCGAAGGACCATGGACAACAAATCCAATTAAATGGGACATGGATTATTTAAAATTATTATTCAAATACGAATGGGAATGTAAAAAAAGTCCAGCAGGTGCATGGCAATGGCACCCTATTGATTGTCATGAAAATGATATGGTACCTGAGGTTGATGGAAGTAATAATAAAGTACTTCCGATGATGACAACTGCTGATATATCCTTGAAAATTGACCCAGATTATAATAAAATTTGTAAGAAATTTTTAAATGACCCTAAGAAGTTTGAAGATGCATTTGCTAAAGCATGGTTTAAACTCCTCCATAGAGATATGGGACCAAAAAGTAATTATGTTTGTGGCGATTTTAAAGATGTTGACTACAAATGGCAAGATCCAATAAATCCAACTTCTGTAATCCCTGAGGAAAAAGAAAAAGAAATAAGAAAGAGCATAATTAACTGTGGTTTGTCCCAAACCGAATTAATAGAAACAGCTTGGGCATCAGCTTCAACATTTAGAAAGTCGGACAACCGCGGTGGAGCTAACGGATCAAGAATTAGATTAAATCCTCAAATAAATTGGGAAGTTAATAAACCAAAACAATTACAAAAAGTACTGGCAGTATTTGAAAACATTTCTAACGAATTTGATGTTAGTGTAGCAGATGTTATAATCATAGGTGGAGCTGTTGGAATTGAAATTGCTTCAGGAAGTTATGTAAAAGTCACAACTGGACGTGGAGATGCAACCCAGGAAGATACTGATATTGACTCGTTCAATTTGCTTAAACCAAAAGCATGTGGCTTCCGTAATTATTGCGAGAAAGAGTTTTCAGTTTCTCCAGAAGAATTAATGTTAGACAAAGCACAGCTTCTAGGACTTTCAACTGTAGAACTAACAGTTTTATATGGCGGACTTAGATCAGTTGGAATCTCATACACTGGAGAGGGAATTTGGACAAATGGAAGATTAGATAATAGCTGGTTCAAAACCCTATTATCTATGGATGTGAAATGGGAAAAAACAGGATATAATTCTTACCAAGCAAAAAATCGCAATTCTTTAAAAATTGAGCGTAAAGCCAGTAGAACTGATTTAGTTTTTGGTTCAAATTCTGAGCTTAGAGCAATTGTTGAAGTTTATGCTACGGATCAGAATAAAGATAAATTTATTAATGATTTCATTTCTGTATGGAACAAAATAATGAATGCTGATCGTTTTGATTTAATTTAGATAAATATCAAATGTAACCTATGATAAAAAAACACCTAGAATTATTTAGGTGTTTTTTGTTTTTGACTATATATATTGATAATAGGATAAAGTTTATTAATTTGTATTTTTGTTTAGCTAACCATTATTTATGAGAAAAAGTAAAAATTTAAACGATAAAATTAATGTCGAGATTAGCAACTCACATCGCCTATTCATTGGTAGTCTTTTAATTTTATTATCAATTGCTTTATTCTTATCTATAATCTCATATTTTTTTACAGGTGAAAATGATCAGAGTGCACTGGTCGATTTTTTTGAAAGGTCTACAAAAACTGAAAATTGGCTAAGTAAGGTTGGTGCTTGGATAAGCCACTTTATTGTTTTTAAGGGATTTGGAGTAAGTTCAATTATCTTCTCTGTACTATTATTTAAGTCTGGAATAAGTGTATTTAAAAATTCACCAAAGAAGAAACTTATTGACAATTGGTTGTGGGGAACATTATCAATTAGTTGGTTATCTATCTTTTTTGGATTTTTTATTACTATGCCCAACCTTGGAGGAACAATTGGTTATGAATTAAATCTATTTTTAAACGATTATACTGGAAAGATTGGAACTGTCATAGTTCTTACGCTTAGTTTTATCTTTTACTTATCAGTTCGACAAAAAATAACTCCAAAACAAATATTTAAACTGATAAATTTTAAAAGTACCAAAGAAGAAAGATTACAAGATAAACAAGATTCAAGTTATGTAAATGAAAATGACTCTCAAGATATTGTAAACAAAAATGAATACAATTTTCAAAAACCATTAGAAAGTTTAGAGCCAACCATAAAAAATCATTCACAAATAAATATTACTAAGAATGACAGTAGTAAAGAAAGTATTGTTTCCGAGAATTTAAAAATGGAGGTTACTGTTGCTCCAGAAGAAGCTTCTGAAATTGATAATTTGGCTGCCAAATTAGTTGCTGATTATGGCGAAGTAGATCCAACACTTGAATTATCAAAATTTATTTTTCCACATCTAGAGCTTTTGAAAAAATATGATACTGAGGGAATTACTATAGATCAGGAAGAATTAGAGGATAATAAAAATAAAATAGTAGAAACATTAAATAATTATAAAATTGGCATTAGTAGTATAAAAGCAACTGTTGGTCCAACAGTTACATTGTATGAAATTATTCCTGATGCCGGAATAAGAATTTCGAAAATTAAGAATCTTGAAGATGATATTGCACTGTCGCTTTCCGCACTAGGAATTCGTATTATTGCACCTATACCAGGAAGAGGGACTATTGGAATTGAAGTTCCTAATAAAAATGCTACAATTGTTTCAATGAATTCTGTTATATCTTCTAAGAGGTTTCAAACAACTGAAATGGAGCTTCCAATAGCACTAGGGAAAACAATTAATAATGAAACATTTGTAGTGGATCTTTCTAAAATGCCACATTTATTGATGGCTGGAGCAACTGGACAAGGAAAATCCGTGGGACTAAATGCTGTATTAGCGTCATTATTATACAAAAAACATCCTGCTGAAGTCAAATTTGTTTTGGTTGATCCTAAAAAAGTTGAATTAACCCTATTCAATAAAATTGAGCGTCATTATTTGGCAAAACTTCCTGATAGTGAAGATGCTATAATTACTGACAATACTAAAGTTATTAATACTTTAAATTCTCTATGCATTGAAATGGATAATCGCTACGATTTACTCAAAACAGCATTTTGTAGAAATATTAAAGAATATAATACCAAGTTTAAAGCAAGAAAGTTAAATCCTAATGATGGTCATAAATTTTTACCATATATCGTTTTAGTCGTAGATGAATTTGCAGATTTAATAATGACTGCTGGAAAAGAAGTAGAAACCCCTATTGCCAGGTTGGCACAACTAGCAAGAGCAATTGGTATTCATTTAATAATTGCAACTCAAAGACCATCTGTGAATGTTATCACTGGTATTATTAAGGCAAATTTTCCTGCTAGAATAGCCTTTAGAGTGACTTCTAAGATTGATTCAAGAACAATTCTTGATAGTTCAGGAGCTGATCAACTTATTGGACGTGGGGATATGCTTTATACTCAAGGAAATGATTTAACTCGAATTCAATGCGCATTTATTGATACTCCTGAAGTTGAATTATTAACAGAATTTATCGGATCTCAAAAAGCTTACTCAAGTGCATACATTCTTCCAGAATATATAAGTGAAGATTCTGGCACAAGTCTTGATATTGATATAAATGATCGAGATAAGCTTTTTAGAGAAGCTGCTGAAGTAATTGTGACGGCACAACAAGGCTCAGCTTCACTTTTACAGAGAAAATTAAAATTAGGCTATAACAGAGCAGGTCGATTAATTGATCAATTAGAAGCTGCTGGGATAGTCGGCCCATTTGAAGGTAGTAAAGCCCGTCAAGTACTCATTACCGACTTATTAGCATTAAATAAATTATTAGAAAATGAATCAAATATCTAAAATAATATTTTTAATATTTTTATTAAGTAAAGTGAATTATGCTCAAAACCAGGATCAAGAGGCTAAATCCCTTTTAGATGAGGTTAATTCAAAAATCAATAGTTATAATAATATTCAAATTTCATTTCAATATGTACTTGAAAATGAAGATGAGTTCATTAGACAAGAGACATTTGGTGAGCTTTCAATAAACCAAAATAAATATGTACTAGAAGTATTAGGAATAACAAGAATTTTTGATGGATCAAAATTATATACAATTAGTAAAGATGATGAGGAGGTAACTATTTCAAGTAATATAAGCCAAGATGAAAATACAATTTTGCCAAATAATCTATTGAATTTTTTTGAAAATGGATACAATTTTAAATTAGATATTTTACAAAATAAATTTGGCCGAGATATCCAATATATAAAATTCACTCCAATTGATTCTAATTCAGAAATAAGTTACATCTTATTAGGAATTGATTTAAATACAAAACATATTTATAATTTAATTGAGATTGGAAAAAATAGCACAAAATCAACCATAACTATATTAAACTTTAACTCAACAATTGAACTAGAAAAATCCTTTTTTAATTTTAACAAATCTGATTACCCTGATTACTACATAAACAAAATAGATTAGCTAGGCTTTGAAAATTTTAGATCGTTACATACTAAGCACATATCTGAAATCATTTGTTAGTGTATTTGCTATATTAATGTTCATTTTTTTATTACAATCAGTCTGGGTATACATCTCTGAACTTGCTGGAAAAGATCTTGACATAAATATAATTTTAAAGTTTTTATTATTTGTATCTCCTCGGCTAGTTGTTCTGGTATTACCACTTACAATACTTTTAGTATCGATTATGGTTTTTGGAGATTTTTCCGAAAATTATGAATTTGCTGCCATGAAATCAACTGGTATTTCACTGCAAAGAGCAATGAAAAGTCTAAGTATATTTATTGTTTTTCTCTCAATAGTAAGTTTTTTCTTTGCCAATAATGTAATACCTCTTGCAGAATATAATTTCTTCAATTTAAGAAGAAATATAGCAAGAGTTAAACCTGCTATGGCAATAGCTGAAGGTCAATTTAATCAACTTAAAGATATCAACATAAAAGTTTCAAAAAAAACAGGAAAAAATGGACAGTTTTTGGAAGATGTTATTATTCATCAAAAAAAGGGAAACACATTTGGAAACTACACAGTTATAAAGTCAAAAACTGGAGAATTTATAAGCGATGAAAATTCAGATATTTTACAACTTATTCTTTACGATGGAAATTATTATGATGAACTACAGCCTGCAAATTACATGAAGAGAACTAAGAACAGACCGCTTGTAAAAAGTACTTTTGAAAGATATGTAATAAATATCGATATTTCTGATTTTAATAATGTAGATTTTGAAAAAAAAGATGCCTCATCAAGGTATAATATGCTAGGAATAACTGAACTGGATAAAACCATTGATTCACTTTATAGCCTACAAAATAAATCAAATATATCATTCACAAAAAAAATGCTATTGAAGTCAAAAAGGAAGTCTCTTACTGAAAATTTCAATAGTAAGATAAATGACTCTTTAAATTATAAAGGCTATGTATTAGATCTATTTTCTGATAATAAAAAAGTTGAAATACTTAATTACGGAATAAATTCAATTAAAAATGTTAAAGAAGATATTAAAGTTAAACGAAGAGCTAAACAAATAGCAACTACAAATATTAACAAACACATTATAGCATTTCATGATAAATTTGCTTTGGGGTTAATGTGTATTGTATTATTTTTTGTTGGTGCACCACTTGGCGCTTTAATAAGAAAAGGTGGTATTGGATTGCCAATGGTTATTGCAATTTTAATATTTTTAACTTATCATTTCATTAGCATTTTTGCAAAAAACAGCTCTGAAGATAATAGTTTAGATCCAGTATTTGCTACTTGGCTTGGTGGTCTGATAATGCTTCCGTTTAGTGTATATTTAACAAGTAGAGCAACCAAAGATAGAGCATTAATTGATTTAGATGCAATATTGATACCTATGAAAAAAAAATTAGTGAAACCTATTATACTAATTGATCATAAAAAAGTGAATAATAACATTGATTTTGATAAAAAAATACAACATATCGATAATTCAAAACTTTTTGAATTAATAAAAAACTACAGATTTTACGGTATTAGTGAAACAAAAAGAAAATCAGCTCTGAATGAGTTAGAAAGTAGAGGAATTGATCATTCAGCCATTGAAGTTTCTGGAAAAATAATTAATGAAAAATATAACTCTGGTGTTAGGCATATTAAAGATTATCATGAAAATTCAACATTAGCATTATATGGACACACTATGTTTTTAATTTTTGGAATATTTGGACTAATCCTTAAGAATAATAATTTTGAAAAATTAGGCTACATATTCATTTTTTTATCAATTTCATCTCTTTTACTGTTTTTGATTTTATTTCCAAAGACACTAAATAATCAATCAAATTTTTATGACCTTCTTGATAAAAAATTCAACAAGAATAATGCTATTTTTATTATGCTATCTATTCCATTATTTTTTCTCTACAGAATATATTTTAATAAAAAAATGAAAGAAGACTTAATGAAAATTAAGTAAACCTAAAGCATAATCCACTATCTTTACAAAAATATTTTATGATGATTACTAAAAACATTTTATCTAAAGTGCAACTAAATACTATAGAAGAAGCAATTGAGGATATTAAAAATGGTAAAGTAGTAATTGTCGTTGACGACGAAAATAGAGAGAATGAAGGTGATTTTATAGCTGCGGCGGAAACTGTAACTCCTGAAATTATTAATTTCATGGCTACTCACGGAAGAGGCTTAATATGTGCTCCATTAACTGAATCTAGATGTAATGAATTAGATTTATATATGATGGTTCAAAATAACACTGTTTTACATCACACACAATTCACAGTCTCAGTTGATTTAATTGGTAATGGATGTACAACTGGTATTTCTGTTGGTGACCGAGCTAAAACAATTAAATCTTTAGTTGATCCAAATACCAAACCACATAACTTAGGAAGACCAGGTCATATTTTTCCTCTTAAAGCAAAAAACGGTGGTGTTTTAAGAAGAACAGGACACACTGAAGCTGCTGTTGATTTAGCTAGATTAGCAGGATTCAAACCTGCTGGAATTTTAGTTGAAATTTTGAATGAAGATGGCACTATGGCTCGCCTTCCTGAACTAATTAAAGTTGCTGAAAAATTTAATCTAAAAATCATTTCAATTGATGATTTAGTTTCATATAGAATGGAAAATGACTCACTAATTATTAAAAAAAATGATTTTAAAATTGAAACTCGTTTTGGGGTATATAGACTTAGGGCATATCAACAGACAACTAATAATGCTATACACATTGCATTAACTAAAGGTGAATGGGGAAAAGATCAAATAATTCCAACAAGAATAAATTCAACAGCTGTAAATAATGATATTTTAGGAACTCTAACTAATAGCTCGGATAAAAAGTTAGATGAAATGTTTAAGGTCATTGACAAAGAAGGAAAAGGTGCCATAATATTTATTAATCAATATACCAGTCCAGAAAAAACTTTAAAACGATTGAATAATTTAGAAGAAATTCAAAAACCTGGAAAGATTACAAAGGCACCAAGTATTGAAATGGATTCTAAAGATTTTGGTATAGGAGCACAAATTTTACACGACTTAAACATCAATAAGCTCAAACTAATATCAAATAGCGTACAAAAAAAACGAGTAGGAATGATTGGATACGGTTTGGAAATCGTCGAGTATATCAACTATTGATTACTTCTCTTATACATCTCACCATAGTTTTTGCTCTCTTTCGTACTTCCTCCTCAGACCAAGACAATTTTATTAAACACGATATGTTTCTACCTATAAAATAATCTGATTTTGAAAAATCTTTATCTTTTAAATAACTAAGTCCATTAATTAAATCTTCTGAAAAAGGATATAAAGATTTTATTTGTTTTAAGTGATCCCATTTACGTATATAATGCCAATTGTTGTCAAGATAATGAAAACATGAATCTATTCCATTTGATAAAAAGGACTTGTGAACCTGCTTAGCAGTTTCAATATCATCTAGGAAAAAGTTTAAAAATGCATAACTCTCAACACCACCAAAAGGAACCTTTCTGAAAGAAATGTCTTCAATTTTTTGAAGCGCATCTCGAATTATTGTGTAATTCAATTTTTGAATATTTAAAAACTCGTCAATTCTGCGAAATTGTGCCAACCCAACAGCAGCATTAAGTTCTGATATTCTAAAATTATATCCAATGAAAGGATGCGATTCTGCGCCTCTATTATTTCCAATATGATCATGACCATGATCATTAAAATAATCGAGTTTTAACGCAAATTCTTTATTATTTGTCACAACAACACCTCCCTCTCCACAAGTTATTGTTTTAACAAAATCAAATGAAAAACATCCTAAATCTCCAATGGTGCCCAAAGGCATTCCATCATAGGTCCCTCCTATTGCCTGACATGCATCTTCAATTAACAATAAAGAATACTTACTTGATAATTCTTTTAAGGCACGCATATCAGCCATACTCCCACACATGTGAACTGGCATTATAGCTTTAGTTTTAGAAGTAATAGCTTTCTCAACTGATTCAATATCAAGAGTTAATGTATCGTCTATATCAACAACAACAGGAATTGCACCTGTCATGATAATTGCTTCAAAACTTGCCACAAATGTGAAGCTAGGGATTATTACTTCATCACCTGATCCGATTCCAGAAGCTGCAAGTGCCATTGTTACAGCCGAAGTTCCACTACTACATAGTTGAGAGTAATTAATATTGAACCTCTTATTTATTTCTAATTCAAGCTGCTTTGCTTTATAATGACCATTACGTAAACTATCAAATCCATAGCGCATTAAAACACCTGATTCAAGTACATCAGATACTTCTTTTCGCTCAGCATCTCCAAACAGTTCAAATCCAGGCATAATTATTTTATATCAATTACTGAGCTATTGATTGGTTTTCTTACTTTCTTCATTTTAGAAAAAGCATCATCGTCAGATCTGTATCCCATTGGCATAATCAAAACAGATTTTAAACCTTTCGATTCTAGATTGAAATATTTATCATATTTATCTGGTTCAAATCCTTCCATTGGACATGCGTCAATTCTGAGGTCTGCACATAAAGCTAACATATTACCCATTGCCAAATATGCTTGTTTGGTTGCCCAAAGTAGAACATCATCGTTTGACTTTGAACTAAAACTATCGATGATATGTGATCGAAATGGAGCTATTACTGAATCGTCAACAGAACGAATATCCTTAATTCTTTCAAAATACTCAATAATATAATCAGAATCAATATGATTCTTAACACAAAATATTGCAAGATGAGATGCTTGTTCTACTTGCATCTGATTCATTGATAATGGAACTAAATCTCTTTGAATAGATTTATTATGAACTAACAAAAGTGTAACAGGTTGTAAACCATAAGACGAAGCACTTAAATTAAATCCACTTTTAAGCTTATCAACATAATTCGTTGATATAATTTTACTGCTATCAAATTTTTTTGTTGCGTAACGCCAATTCAAAGATTCTAAAAGTGTCATATTAAATATTTTATCAAAAATAAGGAATAATTACATTAGTATAATAAATAAAAAAAACCTTGCAAATTATAAAACTTACAAGGTTTGTTGCGGAGAAAGAGGGATTCGAACCCCCGGAGGTGTGACCCTCAACAGTTTTCAAGACTGCCGCATTCGACCACTCTGCCATTTCTCCAATTGGTGTGCAAATATAAGTGCCTTTTCAATTCTATTCAAATAGTTTTATAAATAATTTAAAAAGAAGTTTACAAACGATTAATTTAAAAAACTATTAGACACAAGAAAATTTATAATTTGTAAATTTGATAATTGATAATATTGTCTTTATATGAAATGGTCAAATGCACTAAAGGACTTTAAACACTTTATGAAGATAGAACGTGGTTTATCAGAAAACACTGTTCAAAATTATTGTTTTGATGTTAAAAAACTTATTAATTATTTAGAGGAAAATGAAATTAAGGATAGTGCTACTAAGATTAATAAGTATACTATTCAAGAATTTCTATATCATATTTCAAAATTTAAAAATTCAAGGACGCAATCGAGAATTATTTCAGGACTAAGGTCTTTTTTTGATTATTTAATATTTGAAAATTACAGAAAAGACAATCCATTAGAACAGATTGAAACACCTAAAATTGGCAGAAAACTGCCTGATACTTTATCAATTCAAGAAATTGATAAAATAATTAATTCAATAGAACCAAAAAACAATTTAGATCATCGTAACAAAACTATTATTGAAATATTGTATAGTTGTGGTCTTCGCGTTAGCGAATTAATCAATTTAAGATTATCAGATTTATTTTTTAAAGAGGATTTTATTAAAGTTACGGGAAAAGGAAATAAGCAGCGATTTGTCCCTATTGGAAAAAATACTCAAAAAATAGTTTCAACATATATAGATTCACAAAGATGTTTAAATAAAATTTCACCCGTTTACTCAGACATAATATTTCTAAATAGATATGGCAGAAAATTAACTAGAGCAATGATATTTACAGTGGTTAAAAAAACAGCAGAAAAAGCACAAATAAAAAAAAATATTTCTCCTCATACCTTTAGACACTCTTTTGCTACTCATCTTTTAGAAAATGGCGCAGATCTGCGCTCTATTCAGATGATGATGGGTCATCAAAGTATAACTACAACTGAAATATATATGCACTTGGATAAAAAGCACCTTAGGGCAGTTATGAACCAATTTCATCCTAGGAAAATTTACTAAGAAAACTTGCGAAAGTAATAGTATATAAAAAGTCTAAATCATATATAACAAGACCTACTTTGCAATATTAATAGATCGCATTTCTCTAATTACAGTTACTTTGACTTGACCAGGATAAGTCATATCTGTTTGAATTTTCTGTGAAATTTCAAACGATAAGCGATTTGCATTTTCATCATTAACCTCATCACTTTTAACTATAACTCTAAGCTCACGGCCAGCCTGAATAGCGTAAGCCTTCTCTACTCCATCAAAATCATAAGCAATATCTTCTAAATCCTTTAATCTTTGGATGTATGAATCTAGGACTTGGCGTCTAGCTCCAGGTCTTGCCCCAGAAATTGCATCACAAACTTGAATTATCGGAGATAGCAAATTTGTCATTTCGATTTCGTCATGATGTGCACCAATAGCATTGCATACTTGATCATTTTCGCCATATTTTTGAGCCCATTGCATTCCAAGAATTGCGTGAGGTGTTTCAATATCTACCTTTGAATCTGGAACTTTACCAATATCATGCAATAAACCTGCTCTTTTAGCAAATTTTGGATTTAATCCCAGCTCAGCAGCCATTACTCCACAAAGTTTTGATACTTCTTTTGAATGCTGTAATAAATTTTGCCCATATGATGAACGATACTTCATTCGTCCAACAACTTTAATTAACTCGGGATGAAGACCGTTAATACCTAGCTCAATAATGGTTCGTTTACCAGTCTCAATAATTTCTTGACTAATCTGTTTCTCAGTTTTTTTGACAACTTCTTCAATACGTGCAGGATGAATTCGACCATCAGTAACTAAACGATGTAGAGATAATCTTGCAATTTCTCGTCGAATTGAATCAAAACATGATAGTATAATAGCTTCTGGTGTATCATCAACTATTATTTCAACTCCTGTTGCAGCTTCAAGAGCTCTAATATTTCTACCTTCACGACCAATGATTCTACCTTTTACATCATCAGATTCAATATTAAAAACTGAAACACAATTATCAATAGCTTCTTCAGAACCAATACGCTGAATTGTATTTATAATAATTTTTTTAGCATCTTGTTCAACAGTCAACTTAGCTTCTTCCATTTTATCCTGAATGAATTTCATTACATCATTCTTTGCCTGAGACTTAAGAGATTCTTTAAGTTGTGAAATAGCATCATCTACTTTAAGACCAGAAATAGACTCTAATTGTTTAACCTTTTGATCATGAAGTTTATCAAGCTCTGATTCTTTCTTTTTAACAATAGATATCCTTCGTTCAAAATCTTTAATCTTTAAATTCAAATCATCTAAACTGATTTTATTATTTGATATTTGATTATTTAGTTTAGTTTCTTTGTCAGAAATTCTTTTTTCAGCTTCAGCAATTCTTTTGTCCTTTGATAAAATCATTTTCTCGTGTTCTGATTTGAGCTCTAGAAAACGTTCTTTAGCTTGTATTATTTTATCTTTTTTTAAATTTTCCGCTTCAGATTTTGCTTTTTGAATTATTGAATTAGCATTGCTTTTGGCATTGTTAACAAGAGAACGTGAATTTTGCTTATCACGAACCTTTGTCAAAAAGCTTCCTAAGAAGCCACCTATCAATAAAACAGAAATAATTATCATAGTATTCTGGTCCATTGTGTTTATTTTATTAAAAAAGCCTGTAATGATTTTGTTTTTATAAACTCCTAATTAACAGGATTTAGGGATGAAAAGCTGATCAAGGATCTACTACAAGGCAGCATGCTTTTACAACTTAAACGCTCCCTTTTTATAGATATCACGTTAAGTTTATCAAAATTTTAATCAATACAGGCAGATTGTATTTTTATTTAAAAGAACTTAATCATCTAAATAACCACTTATGCGATCATCTAAATCTACAAGGCGCTGTTCAATTTCTTGACTAACACTATTATTATTCATTGATGATTGTTCAGATTGAGCCGCAAATTGCAAAGCACACATTGCCAAAACATCTTGCTTGTCTTGAACTGAATAATTCTGTTCAAATTTCTTTACTGTTTTTTCAATTTTTTGAGCTGCAATTCGCAAACCTTGTTCTTGATTTGGTAATATTGTTAATGGATATACTCTATTAGCAATTGAAATTTTTATTTTTAATTTTTCACTCATTAAATTAATCTGAAAGACTGGCTATACAATCATTTATATCACGTATTAAAGCATTAATTTTAAGTTTTGATGCTCTTTTGTCGTCATTACTTCCAAGCATTGAACTTGCAATTTTAAGAGCTTCTAAGTCAGATTCTCTGTTTTTTAACTTTATATCTAAATCACTTTTTTTCTGCCTTAACAAATCCAATTCCTTTTTTAGAATTAAATTGTCATTTTCAAGTTGATCAAATTTTTTTAGAATTTTATCAAATTTTAATTCAAGTGATCTTACAATAGACTCAGTTTTACTCATTTAAATTGAAATACCTCAATAACAAATTTAACATTCCAAGTCAAATAATACAATTGTTTTATATTTTAAATTCATTATTAATTGTATTAAATATATTAAGTATATATTTTAGACGTAACATTTGATATTTTTTGTTTATGTCAATTTTAAATAAACTCTTTTTTTTTAGTATAATTTTTTGCTCAGCACAAAATCCATATCCAATGGATTATTTTTCAAATCCCATAGATGGAAAAATAATTCTTTCTGGAACATTTGCAGAACTTCGTACAAATCATTTTCATTCTGGAATTGATATAAAAACTAAAGGAATTGAAGGATTGAATGTATTTTCATCAGCTGAGGGATATGTCAGCAGAATAAAAGTTTCTCACTTCGGATATGGAAAAGCATTATATATTACTCACCCTAATGGGTTTACAACTGTCTATGCTCACTTAAAAAAATTTTCACCAAAGATAGAAGAATATGTAAAATCAAAACAATATGAAATTGAAGAATATGAAATACAGCTCTTTCCAAAAAAAGAAACCCTTAAAATAAATAAAAGCGAGTTAATAGCATTTTCTGGAAATACTGGGGGCTCATCAGGACCACATCTGCATTTTGAAATAAGAGATAGCAAAGAAAGGCCCATCAATCCCATGTTGTTTGGTATTAAAGTTGATGATTCTATTAAACCCTCAATTTATGATCTATACGCATATCCAATAACAAAGCAGAGTCATGTTAACGGAAAAAATAAACGTGAAAAAATAAAATTATTAAAATTAAGAAATGGGGATTATACAACCCCAACAATTGAAGCAGATGGGTTAATAAGTTTTGGAGTTATTGCTAGTGATCGACAAGACTATGCAATGAACAAAAATGGGGTTTCCAGCATTAAATCTTATCATAATTCTCAAAAAGTTATTGAAATTAATTTTGATCGCTTTTCATTTGATGAAACAAAACACATTAATCGATTTATCGATTTTGGCTATTACAAACAAAATAAAAAACGTATACAAAAGCTTTTCATTGAAAAAAACAATCCATTAAGTATTTTTAAATTCAATAAAGATAAAGGCCTTATAAGATTAAATGATAATAAAGAATCTTTTTATTTAATAGATATTTTTGATTATTGCGGTAATAAAACAAATATTAGAATACCCATTAAAAATAAAGTCATAAATAAAAAATTTGAATTTATTGAGGATATGTCACTGACAGAAATTAATGCTGAAAAAACTACCATTTTAGGAAATGATTTAACTTCTGTGAAAATTCCAATTGATGCATTTTATGAAAATGTAAAAATTGATTTCAGAATTATGGGTGATACAATTAAAATTCATAAACCAACAATACCTCTAAAAAAGTCAATTGAGGTTAGTTTTAATGTAAAAAACTACGCTGACAATATGAAACACCTTTTTATTGGATCAGTAAATGATAATGGAACTCTAAACTATATACCAACAAAACTTATTGGAAACTATATTAAAGCTAAAACAAGAAGTTTAGGGACTTACACAATAGGAATAGACAGAGATAGCCCAGAGATTAAACCCATAAATTTTACCAACCTAGATTGGATCAGCAATAATAATTCTTTAAAAATTAAAATAAGTGATAAAGTTTCAGGTATTAAAAATTACAGAGCAACTGTAAATGGAGATTGGATTTTAATGGAGTATGATCCCAAAACAAAAACTTTGACTCATGATTTTAAAGATGGTATAATAAAAAAAGTAGAAAATAATCTAGAGTTATTAGTTACTGATAATGCTGGAAATAGTAGTAAATTTGATTTAAAATTTTACAGAAAGTCAAAGAATTGATACATCACCTAAAATATAATTTAATTTTAATTTTTGTTGCATTAGTAGCATTAACTGGTAATTCGCAAACATCAGTTATTACAGGTGTAATCTTAAACTCACAAAATGAACCTATTGAAAATGTAAATATAAATTCCAATACGATAGGTACTATTTCAAATTCTAATGGCTTTTACATTATTAGAATTCCTTCAAATAAAAATATAAAAATTACATTTTCACATCTATCCTATAAATCTGTTGAAATTAATTTGAACTTAAAACAGGGAGATAAATACATTTTCAATCCTGTTCTAAATAGTGAATTTGAACAAATTGAGACGGTTGTAATTAGATCAACAAAACGATCTTCTTTAGAAGGTGTAACAACTATTTCACCAAAAATAATAAGGACAATCAAAGGAGCTCAACCTGGAGTTGAAAACTTATTAAAAACATTACCAGGTGTAAATATTTCAAATGAATTTAGTTCACAATATTCTGTCAGAGGAGGAAATTTTGATGAGAATCTCGTTTATGTTAATGATGTAGAAATCTACAGACCTTTCTTAGTGCGATCTGGTCAACAAGAAGGGCTTAGTTTTGTAAATCCAGATATGGTTCAAAATTTAGAATTTTCAGCTGGTGGTTTTCAATCAAAATATGGTGATAAACTTTCTTCAGTACTGGATATAAAATATAGAAGACCAACTAACTTTGGAGTATCTGCGGATTTAAATTTTCTTGGCGGTAGCCTAACAGCAGAAGGTGTTACAAAAGATTCAAAACTAGCGGCAATTATGGGTTTAAGGTATCGTGACAACAGTTTACTTGTGGATGCTAGAGAAACACAAACCAATTATGATCCCAATTTTTTAGATCTTCAAACATACATTGACTATAAAATAAATAATAAATTAAATTTGAGTTTTTTAGGTAATATAACATCAAATAAATACCATTATGAACCTCAAACTAGACAAACAAATTTTGGAACTCTAACTAATCCTCTAGCGTTATTGATTTTCTATCAAGGACAAGAAAAGGATTCGTATAACACATATTTTGGTGCTTTTAAAACATCTTATGAACTTAGTGATCATTTAAATTTAAAGCTAATTGCTTCAGCCTTTCACACAACAGAGCAAGAATACTTTGATATACTTGCACAATACCGATTAGGAGAAGTAAACAGCAATATTGGGGATGAAAATTTGGGTGATGTTGAATTTTCTGAGGGTATAGGATCACAAATTAATCATGCAAGAAATGATTTGGATGCTTTAATTTCAACAATTGAACACAGAGGAAGCTATAAAAAAGATAACAATAAATTTGAATGGTCAATTAAATATACAAATGAAAATATAAAAGACCGTGTTGTTGAGTGGGAAGTGATTGATTCGGCTGGATTTTCAATAAACCCTCCAAACCTTGATAATTTTAATACAGAACCGTATAGTCCTAACGAAGGACCACTAGTTGCATATGAAAATATTAGAGCTACAAATAATACGACTGTTAACAGACTACAAGCATTTACGCAATGGAGTAATAAAAGTTACTTAGGCTCAAACGAAGTTTTTTTTAACTTAGGTGTTCGTGCTCACAAATGGGAAGTCAATACTCCGAATTCCAGATCAACCAATCAAACGGTAATTAGTCCTCGAGCTCAGTTAAGTTTAAAACCTGACAACTCGAAAGATATGCTTTACAGAATAAGTGGCGGAATTTATTACCAACCTCCATTCTACAGAGAGCTAAGAGATTTCAATGGATCTGTAAACAATAGAGTTAAAGCACAAAAATCAATACATATAGTTGCAGGCCATGAATACAACTTTAATATATGGCAAAGGCCTTTTAAATTAGTTTCAGAAGCTTATTATAAAAATTTATCAAGTGTCAATCCATACACAGTTGAAAATGTAAGAATTCGATATGCTGCAAATAATAATGCAAAAGCTTATGCCTACGGATTAGATATCAGACTTAATGGTGAATTCGTCCCTGGAACTGAATCTTGGTTTTCATTTGGTTATTTAAAAACTGAAGAATCTATAGGTGGGAAAGATTATATAGCTCGACCGCTTGACCAAAGATTAAAATTTGGGATTTTATTTCAAGACTATATACCAAATTTACCAAAAATGAAAATGTACTTAAATTTAGTTTACAATACAGGTGTTCCAGGTGGATCTCCTAGTTATGCTGATGTTTATCAATATCAAAACAGACTTCCAGATTACAAACGTGCAGATATTGGAATGTCATATGTTGTTATTGAACAAGGTAGTTTTTCCAAAAAAAGATGGAAAAATAATTTTAAAGAATTATCTATTGGTTTTGAAATATTCAACATTTTTGATGTTCAAAATTCAATTACTAATACTTGGGTAAGAGATGTTTATAGCAAAAGACAGTATTCAATACCTAATTATTTAACCCCAAGAGTTTTTAATATAAGATTGAATATGAAATTTTAAGACGTCTCGAAAATAATGTCTTTTAATACCTTGACTAATGAGTCTATTTCATTTTTAGTATTGAAACAACTAAATGAAAAACGTATTGACGGCTTTTTCAAATCATCATCCGTCAATATTTCGTTTAATACATGTGATCCAGAATCACTACCACTTTGACACGCACTTCCCTTAGAACATGCTATTCCATTTAAATCCAATTGAAATAAAAATAATGGAGATTTTTTTATGTCAACCGGAAAACATACATTAACTAGAGTATATGTGCTATCTTTTGGGTTATTTGAAGAACCATTAAACTTTACACCCGGAATCTCTTGATTTAGTTTATTTATGAAATAAGATTTTATTTCACTAATATGAGCTTTTTCAATTTCTAATCTCTCATATGATATTTTTAAGGATTCATTTAATCCCACAATATCATGAAGACTTTCTGTACCCGACCTGTAGCCTCTTTCTTGTGAACCACCAGTAATAATAGATTTTATTCCAATACCATTTCTTATAAACGCAAAACCGATTCCCTTAGGGCCATGAAACTTATGAGCACTAGCAGCTAAAAAATCAATATTTATTTTTGATAGATCTAATGGATAATGACCAATGGATTGAACTGTATCACTATGAAATAGTGCACCATGTAATTTACATATTTTCGAAACCCTATTTAAATCTAAAATTGTACCAATTTCATTATTAATGTGCATTAAAGTAACAAGAGCTTTTAAATTATTTTTAGATAAAATTTCATCAAGATGACTGTAATCAATTTTGCCATCAGGAAAAACTCTTACATAACTAATTTTAACATTAAAATTATCCTTTAAATAATTAACAGTATGACCTACGGCATGATGTTCAATTTTGGATGTAATGATATGATTAATTTTCAAATCTAATACAGCAGAGCGTAAAACAAGATTATCGGCTTCAGTACCACCAGATGTGAAAATTATTTCAGATGGTTTAACATTGAAAAAAGACGCGATATTTTTTCTACACTTTTCTAAAATAGATTTTGAAGATCTACCGAAACTGTGAGTAGATGAGGGATTACCATAATAGGATCTTAGTACACTTGCCATCTTATCACTGACTTCTTTTCTAACACATGTAGTAGCAGCGTTATCTAAATAAATATGATCCATTTAATAGTGTTATTTAGACAAAAATAATCAAATTAAACAATTGATAATAACATTAAATTTAAATCTGTTATTTTTGTTAAAAATATATAAATATTATGATTAACTGGTTTCGTTTTTTAATAATAATAGTACTTTTAACTTCATGTGACGATGGAGATATCATAGAAGTCCAATTAGATTTTGATAAAAATTTAGATTTATGTGAAATCGAAACTACAGATCAAAATTCTAATACAATTTCTAAGTTTATTTTTTATGATACTAAAACAAATCCGAATCAATCACTTTCACTTGTAATTCCTAACTCACCTGCTAACCAAACAATGTTTAATCCTATCAGTTCAGGATTTTCACAAAATATTTCAATTGATGGAAATTCTACATTATTCAACTATAGATCATACAATGGTAATCCTAATGATATAATATGCTCAATTATACAACCAGGCAATATAATAATAACTGAAGATTATGAGTCAAGTAGCGGGAATGCTAACTTTTTATCCACTTTTGTTGATGATGATAATGATGGTGTACCTTCAAATCTTGAAGAAAATCTTGATACGGATAATGATGGAATTCCTAATTACATAGATAATGACGATGATGGAGATAACATTCTAACAATAAATGAGAATCCTGACCCAAATAATGATGGAGATTTATCAGATGCTCAAGACACTGATGGTGATTCAATTCCAGATTATCTAGATAATGATGACGATGATGATGGAACATTAACAATCAATGAAGATGAAAATGCAAATGGCAATTTATTCGACGATATTGCTAATGGATCTTCTATTCCAAGATTTTTAGACCAAAACTTTTCAAATTTTTATTCAACTACAATTATTAACCAAAACCAATATTTTCGCACTGTTACAATAACAATAACATTAACAAATATTAATATTTCTATTTTATCAGCTGATACTTTTAGCTTTGGGACTTATGAGAATATAATTGTTTTATGATTTTTTAGTTAATATACTCACCTCAGTAGCACCATAACCATATTCTTTAAAATTAGCTGGATAAAATTCTAAATTATTATATAATCTCAAAATTTTTTCTAACTCGAATTTTAGGATCCCCTGCCCTACACCATGAATAAAAATAATTCGTTTAGCTCCATTTAAAATCGCTAAGTCTAAATTTTTTTTTGCGATTTTAAGTTGAAAAGAAAGTATTTCATATTTTTTTAATTTTTTTTGAAACTTAATAAGTTTATCAATATGTAAATCAACAACTGTGATATCCTCTCGTTGTTTATTAATTTTAAATTTATTCTTTTTTTTCTCATCAATATTTTGAAATTGAATTTCTTTATAATTCATTTTAGAAATTAGATAAGAATTAAATAATTCATCGTCAACTTTAATCAACTCGCTAATATCAAACATCATTTCAAAACCATCTTCAGTTTTTATATTTATCTCACTACCATCAATTTTAGTTATATGACCTGAAAAATTAGCATCTAGAATATAAACTTTATCACCTAATTTAAGATCATTCTTCTTCTTCATATGATTGAATTGAAAATGGATTATAGTCAGGTTTTTGACCAACATTTAGTGAAATTAAATATAGACCTATTATAAAAAAAATTAACCCAAAAACAGATAAAATACTAGGGGATTCATTGTAAAATTCATCAAAAATTAAAAGTGTTAATCCCAGCAAAAGTAAAATATACCTCATTAAATTTGTCTTATATTGTTACAACAAAAATAAAATCTTTTATTAAGACTAATTAATTACATAAAAAATATCATTTGATAAATTATTTATTAATTTTATAATGAGATTATTTATAATGCTGATCGAAGAATTAATGTTACCGTGTTTAAACAAAACACTTTTCGGATTTGAATGTATGGGGTGTGGCTTACAACGATCTTTAGCAGCAATCTCACATGCTGAGTTTTTTAAGGCTTTTCAATTTTACCCAGCTATTTATTTTCTTATTATTTTGACTTTTTTGATTTCTGTTTCAAATCTGTATAAATTCAAATTTCACCAAAAGCTTATAAATACTTTTGCTCTTTTATCAATTGTAACAATTATTATTAATTATATTATAAAACAATTATTTTTATGAAAAAATCATTAAATACATCTTTAATTTATATCCTAAGTATATTTGGATTATTATGTTGCTGTTTTGGAGGTTTAGGTATATTTCTATCAGGACCAGCAGTATTAATCGCAAATAAGAAAGTTAAAGATGCTCAACTAAACCCAGAAGAATATGAAGGGAATTTAAAAGCAATGGAAACTGCCAAGACAGTTTCATTAGTGATTTTTATAATTAATTCGCTTTACCTTATTTATACCATTTATGTTATTGCAACAGGTGACTTTAGTGAGCTAAGAGAGGAATGGGAAAAAGCAATGCAAGAAATGAATCAATCCGCTTAGTAAACGTTATTTTATTTATAATTCATTTACACCCATATTAAAAAGTGTAAATCCAATTATATCAGCATACTGCTGAATTGTTTTTGTAACTGGTGTTCCGGCTCCATGACCAGCATCAGTTTCAATCCTAATTAGGGTTGGATTACTACAAGATTGTTTTTCTTGTAACTCCGCTGCGAATTTGAAGCTATGCGCAGGCACAACACGGTCATCATGATCTCCAGTAGTAATTAATGTTGCTGGATATTTATTGCCTTTTTTAATATTATGAACAGGAGAATATCCTAATAAATACTCAAACATCTCCTTACTGTCTTGAGAAGTACCATAATCGTAAGCCCAGCCAGCTCCGGCTGTAAATGTATGATAACGTAACATGTCTAAAACTCCAACTGCAGGTAGTGCTACTTTCATTAGATCAGGTCGTTGTGTCATCACTGCACCAACTAAAAGACCACCATTAGAGCCACCTTTTAAAGCAAGAAAACTATTTGATGTAATTTTTTCTTTAATTAAATATTCAGCAGCTGAAATAAAATCATCAAAAACATTTTGTTTTTGCATTTTAGTTCCAGAATTATGCCATTTTTTTCCATACTCACCTCCTCCTCTAATATTAGCAACAGCATAAACCCCACCTAACTCCAGCCATACTGCATTGGCTATACTAAAACTAGGATTCAAACTGATATTAAATCCTCCATATCCGTATAGAATTGTAGGATTTTCACTATTAAGTTTTAATCCCTTTTTGTGAGTAATTGTCATTGGAATCTTAGTGCCATCACTTGAACTGTAAAAAACCTGCTTTGATTCATAATCGTTTGGATTAAAATCAATTTTAGGTTGCCAGTATAATTTAGAAACTCCAGTCTCAACATCAATTGAAAAAATAGAAGGTGGTGTTTTATAATTAGTAAATGAATAAAAATCAATTTTATCTGATCTCTTGCCGCCAAAACCATTAACACTACCTATTCCTGGAAGTTTTAAATTTCTTATAAAATTCCCTTGATAATCATACTGTTCAACACGAGATATGGCATCCACCATATATTCTGCAAAAAAATAACCTCCAACAGATGAAGGGTTTAATACATGCTCTCTTTCAGGGATTATATCATTCCAATTCATTTGATCTGGAGCATCTGCTTCAAAAGATACAATTTTTTGATTTGGAGCATCCAAATTAGTAACAACATAAAAAGTTGATCCTACATTGTCTAAAAGATATGAATCACTGTTATAGTTGTCAATTATAGATACAAAATCACTATCAGGTTTTACTAAGTCTTTGAACAGCAATTTATTTCCAGAAGTTGAAATACTAGCAGAAATAATTAAATACCTATCATCGTCTGTAACAGAAGCATTAATATACCTGTTTTTTTGATCTTTTGCCATTCCATATATCAACAAATCATCACTTTGATTGGTTCCAATTTTATGGTAAAATAATTTGTGTTGATCTGTTTTACTAGATAAAACACTACCCTTTGGCTTATCATAACTTGAATAATAAAATCCTTCATCTTTATACCAAGATATTCCACTAAATTTCACATCGACTAATGTGTCTTTTAATACCTCATTTCTTTTTAAATCCATTACAATTATCTTTCGCCAATCACTTCCACCTTCAGAAATACTGTAAGCAAGAAATTTACTATTCTTAGAAAAACTTATATTACCTAAAGAAATTGTACCGTCACTTTTAAAACTATTTGGATCTAAGAAAACTTTAGCATTTTTAGAAGATTCATCATTAAGGTGACGATATAAAACATTTTGATTTTGCAATCCATTATTTTTATAAAAATATGTATACTTCCCTTCTTTGAATGGACTACTTAATTTTTCATAATTCCAAAGATTTTTAACACGATCTTTCAGTGAATCCCTGTAAGGAATCAAGCCTAAGTAGTTATTTGTAATTTTATTTTGTTCAATAACCCATTTCTCAGTTTCTGGGCTTCGATCATCTTCGAGCCATCTGTATGGATCTTCTATTTTTTTATCAAAATATGAATCGTAAACAATATCTTTTTTTGTTATTGGATATTGATTGATTAAACCTTTTTCGTTTCCATTTGTTTCATCACAGCTCATAGTAAAAATTAATAAGAATAAGAAAAAATAAGATATGGCCCTAATGAATCTAAAATTAAATATCATATGATATAAGCTATACAAATTGATTATTTTTCAAATCCTTTGAGTGTATCAATAATAATCTTGATACAGTCTAGAAGTTGAACTTTTGAAATTACTAGTGGTGGTGCAAATCTAATTATATTTCCATGAGTTGGTTTAGCTAAAAGACCATTGTCACGCAGCTTAAGACAAATATTCCAAGCTGTTTTACTTTCTGGAGAATCATTAATAACAATTGCATTTAATAGTCCTTTTCCACGAACTAGCTTAACTATCGAACTATCTTTGATATATAAATTTAGTTTATCTCTAAACAAATTACCTAAATCAAAAGCATTTTGAGTCAAATCCTCATCAATAACTACTTTAAGTGCTGCATGTGCAACTGCACAAGCTAGAGGATTTCCACCAAATGTTGAACCATGTTCTCCTGGGCCTATACACATCATTATATCATTGTCAGCTAACACTGCAGAAACTGGAAAAACCCCGCCGGACAAGGCTTTACCTAAAATTAATATATCAGGTCTAGAAGCTTCATAATCAGTTGCTAACATCTTTCCTGTACGACCAATACCGGTTTGAACTTCATCAGCAATAAATAGTACATTATATTTACTACACAATAATCTAACTCCTGATAAATATCCTTCATCAGGGACAACTACTCCTGCCTCCCCTTGAATTGGCTCAACCATAAACGCACACACATTGGGATCTTTGAGTTTTTGTTCTAATGCTTCAAGATTATTGTATGGAATTATATCATATCCTGGCATATAAGGTCCAAATCCTTCATATGATAGCGGATCATCTGATGTTGAAATTGCAGCTAATGTTCTACCCCAAAAATTCCCACTAGCGAAAACTATTCTAGCTTGATCCTTCTTAATTCCCTTTTTTAGGTAACCCCATTTTCTAGCAATTTTATTAGCAGTTTCACCCCCCTCTACACCTGTATTCATTGGTAAAACTTTATCATAGCCAAATAGCTTAGTAATATACTGTTCATAACTGCCCAAAATATCATTATGAAATGCTCTTGATGTTAACGTTAAAACTTTGGCTTGATCATGAAGAGCCTTATTAATCTTTGGATGACAGTGCCCTTGATTTACTGCTGAATAAGCTGAAAGAAAATCATAATATTGATTTCCTTCTACGTCCCACAAATAAACGCCAACACCCTTTTTAAGTACTACTGGTAAAGGGTGATAATTATGGGCCCCGAATTCATTTTCTAATTTAATTGCTTCTTTGGATGATGATACTTTTAAAAAAGTCATATTTAATTTTTGAAAAATTTACAAAAAATCAATTCCTTCTTAAATTGGAGAGAAATCATCCACATGCATGCAAATTAAAAAGATTTTTTGTGCTAGCGAAAAAAAATATCAATAACATATAAATAGCAACAAAAAATAATTGTTTTAAAATTTATTTTTAGCTTATTTAACCAGTAAAATTTAAATTTTAGAGTACTTTTGTTTTATGCCCAGAAAAAATAAAAAAATTGAATTTCATAAAATTGAAATAACAGATGCGGGAGCAAAAGGCAAATGTGTGGCTAAAGCCCCAGATGGAAAAATAATTTTTATAAACAATGTAGTACCTGGAGATGTTGTCGATGTTCAAACTTTTAAAAAACGGAAAAAATTTTACGAAGCAAGCGTTACGAACATTCACAGATTTTCTGATCATAGAATAGAGCCATCTTGTGAATATTTTGGTAGTTGCGGTGGATGTAAATGGCAAAATATGGAGTATTCAAAACAACTTTTTTACAAGGAAAAAGAGGTAAAAAATAATCTAGAAAAAATTGGCAAAATAAAAGTAAAAGAATTACTTCCGATAAAAGGGGCTAAAAAAAAATATTTTTATAGAAATAAAATGGAATTTTCTTTTAGCAATAACCGCTGGTTATCATATGACGAAATTCAATCACAACAACAAATAAAAGAGCGTAATGCTCTTGGATTTCATATACCAGGAATGTGGGACAAGATTTTGGATATTAATAAATGTTGGTTGCAAGAGGACCCCTCAAATGAAATTAGAAATAAGATTAAAGAATTTGCAACTAAAAATAATATTCCATTTTTTGATCCAAAAAAACAAAAAGGTGTTTTAAGAACACTTATGATTAGGATAAGTAATATTGGTCAAACAATGGTTATTGTTCAATTTTACTCAGCTACAAAAAGACAAATTAATGATATTTTAAATTTCATTAAAACATCATTCCCTGAAGTAAATTCATTACAATACGTTATAAATTCTAAATCTAATGATACTATATATGATCAAGATGTAATATGTTTCTACGGAAATGACTACATACAAGAAGAAATGGAGGGTTTAAAATTTAGAATAAATGCTAAATCCTTTTATCAAACAAACTCTGACCAAGCATACGAATTGTATAAAATTGTTAGAGATTTTGCAAATCTTGGTGGTAATGAATTAGTGTATGATCTTTACACAGGAACAGGAACTATTGCTCAATTCATTTCAAAAAAAGCTAAAAAAGTAATTGGTGTTGAATCAGTAGAAGACGCAATAGTAGCTGCTAAACAGAATGCAACAATTAATAAAATTAAAAATGTTGAATTTTTTGTTGGAGATATGAAAAGTGTTTTCAATAATGATTTTATTAAGAAAAATGGCACCCCTGAAGTTATTATAACTGATCCACCCAGAGATGGAATGCATAAAGACGTTATTAAACAAATACTTAAAATTGTGCCTGAAAAAATTGTTTATGTAAGTTGTAATAGTGCAACTCAAGCAAGAGATCTTGAAATTTTGAGTTCTAAATACGAAATTATTAAATCTCAAGCCATCGATATGTTTCCTCAAACACATCATGTTGAAAATGTTGTACTTTTGAAAAAATTAAAACAAATATGAGATATACATTGTTGTTTTACCTATTCTTAAGCTTGGTTTGTTGCGAACCTGATGATATTTGCAGTCAAAGTACTCAAACTACTCCTAGATTAGTTATAGACTTTTATGACATTGAAAATTTAAGTGATAAAAAATCAGTAGCTGGCCTATTTGCAATTGGCATAAATGAGCAGGGAGATGAAATAAATATAATTGGCGAATCAGTAGAAACTAGAGATAGAATTGAATTACCGCTGGACGGAAATAATAGTGAATCGCATTTTAAATTATACAAAAACTATAACATTGTTGACGGAATTATACAGGGAAATCCTGATATAATCTCTGTAAACTACAATACGGAGTCAATTTATGTATCACGTGCATGTGGTTATAAAAACAACTACTCAATCAATGATCTTAACATTAATAACGATATTGATTTATGGATTGTATTCTCAGACGTAATTATTAATCAAGTTGAAAATGAAAATATAGCACATGTCCAAATATTTCATTAATATTTTTTTTATAATAATTGCATCATTGCCTTTATCATCTCAAAATCAAGAGAAAACAAATTCTAATGATAGTCTTGTAGGGTTTAATCAAAAATATGGAATAAGAGTTGGTTTTGATTTAAGCAGGCTGGGAAGAACAATTTTCGATTCTTACTATAATGGATTTGAAATAAATGCTGATTACAGAATTAGTAAGCGTTTATACATTGCTGGAGAGTTAGGGTTTGAGAATAAAGAAACAGATTCTGATTATTTAAATTCAAAGGCTTCAGGTAGTTATTTTAAAGCTGGCGTTGATTTTAATTTATACAACAATTGGGTTGGAATGGAAAACTTAATAATTAGTGGTTTTAGAATTGGAGTTAGTAGTTTTAATCAGGACAGACAAGAATATAAAATATATGATGCATACAATCAAACATGGGGTGAAGTTCAAAATCAAGAGAATTTAGAATTCAGTGGCTTAGCATCATCTTGGATTGAGTTATTGTTTGGGGTAAAAACTGAAATAATCAATAATTTATTTCTTAGTTTTAATGTACAGTTAAAAGTTCGATTAACTGAAACAAATCCTAATAACTTTGAAAATATTTTTATTCCTGGGTTTGGAAGAACATATGACAGCACAAAAATTGGAACAGGTATAAACTATTCAATATCTTATTTGATACCAATTTTCAAGAAAAAATCAGTAATAAATAGTAATTAAAAAATTACATTAACGAATAAGTTTTTTATACTTTATACGCTTTGGTAACAAATCACCTCCTAAACGTTTCTTTTTATTTTCTTCATATTCACTAAAGCTTCCTTCATAAAAATATACTTCTGAGTTACCTTCAAAAGCAAGGATATGAGTACATATTCTATCCAAAAACCAGCGATCGTGACTGATTACTACAGCACAGCCAGCAAAATTCTCTAATCCTTCTTCCAAAGCTCTTAGTGTATTAACATCTAAATCATTTGTTGGTTCATCCAGTAGCAAAACATTTCCTTCCTCTTTTAATGTCATCGCTAAATGTAATCTATTACGTTCTCCACCAGAAAGCAATTTTACTTTTTTATTTTGTTCACTTCCAGAAAAATTAAACCTACTTAAATATGCCCTAGAATTTACTTGTCGCCCTCCCATCATTATTAGTTCCTGTTCATCACTAAAGTTTTGCCATATTGTTTTTTCATTATCAATATTTGAATGGCTCTGATCTACATATGCTATTTTAGCAGTTTCTCCAACATTGAAAGATCCTGAATCTATATCAACTTCACCTTGAATCATCTTGAAAATTGTTGTTTTACCAGCTCCATTTGGTCCTATTACACCAACTATACCAGCCTGTGGCAAATTAAAATTCAAATTTTCATATAATATCTTATCACCATAAGATTTACTGACTGATTTGGATTCAATTACGTTAGTTCCTAATCTTGGACCATTTGGTATAAATATTTCTAATTTATCGTCAAGATGTTTTTGATCTTGATTCAAAAGTTTGTCATAATTTTTTAATCTTGCTTTTTGTTTTGTCTGTCTACCCTTAACTCCTTGGCGTACCCATTCCAATTCACGCTCTAAGGTTTTTTGACGCTTAGAAGCAGTTTTAGATTCTTGAGCCATCCGTTTTGATTTTTGGTCTAACCAAGAGGAATAGTTACCTTTCCAAGGAATACCTTCACCCCTATCAAGTTCTAAAATCCAACCAGCTACGTTATCTAAAAAATACCGATCATGTGTAACAGCAATTACTGTTCCTTTATATTGAGCTAAATGTTGTTCTAGCCAATGGACTGATTCAGCATCAAGGTGATTTGTAGGTTCATCTAATAGTAAAACATCAGGTTCTTGTAATAATAATCTACACAATGCAACTCTTCTTCTCTCGCCACCTGACAAAATACTGATTTTTTTATCACCTTCAGGAGTTCGAAGGGCATCCATTGCAATTTCGAGCTTAGTGTCTAAATCCCAAGCATTAGAAGCGTCAATTTGATCTTGTAGTTCTGATTGACGACTCATGAGCTTTTCCATTTTTTCAGAGTCAGTATAGATTTCTTCTAGAGCAAACATATCATTTATTTTGTTGTACTCATCAAGAATATCAACTGTTGAAGCAACACCTTCTTTAACAATCTCAATAACTGTTTTATTATTATCTAGGATTGGTTCCTGCTCAAGATATCCTACAGAATAATCTTGAGAAAAAACTACATCGCCTTGGAAATTTTTATCGACACCAGCTATAATTTTAAGTAAAGTTGATTTCCCAGATCCATTAAGACCTAAAATACCTATTTTTGCACCATAGAAAAAACTTAGGTATATTTTATTAAGCACTGGGGTATTGGAACTTTTAAAAGTTTTCGTCACCCCTGACATAGAAAAAATTACTTTTTGATCACTCATTAAACACGTCCCTTTAGTGCATTAAAAACCCAGGCAATAGCGAAAAATCCCACACCAACAGATGCAAAACCCCAACCAGCAACTTCGTTATATCTGAATGCCCCTAATGCTATAAGTCCAATTCCGACAAAAATCATAATGTATGTAGCTAGAGCTAAAACAGTGTTTTTATTCATGACGTATATTTATTATATGAGTTTCAAATATCGTTAATAATTTAAGTTTTATAAAATAATTTATAACTAAAAATAAGTTTTTTTAATTAAATTTGAGGGTGTTTATTGTTGGTAACTTATTCAACCAATTCTTCAATTCTTATTGTTTTAATACAAATAAATTTATAAATGGAAATACTTGTTGTTCTTTTATGTGTAGTAGTTCTTGGTCTTATATACGTTGTTTATACCACAAATCTTAGATCAAAATCATCATCTACGAATGAGTTGATACAATTTTCAAACTCGCTCAGTTCGCAAATTCAAGAAATTAGAAAAGAAATTGATTCAAATTCAAAAGAAAGCAGAAAAGAATTTGATTTAAAATTAAGTGATATTAACAAACAAATAAATGATTTTCACAAGACTTCTTCGTCTAACATAACTCAACAGTTTAAAGAATCTAATAAAGTTATTAAGGATGTAACATCAGAACTTGAGAAGATCAAGGGAACTAATGAACAAGTTTTGAGTTTTGCTAATCAGATGAAAACCTTAGAAAGAATACTTGGAAATCAAAAGCAAAGAGGAATTCTAGGTGAAATCCAACTTGAAAATTTATTAGCTAATGTTCTTCCACCTGAACTCTTTCAAATGCAATATTCCTTTCTAAATAACGAGGCTGTTGATGCAATAGTTAGAGTTGGTGAATTTATTATTCCTATTGATGCAAAATTCTCTTTAGACAACTACAACAAAATGATTGAATGCTCAATTAAGGATGATTTAGTCAATCTTGAAAAAAAATTCAAAGCTGACATAAAAAACAGGATTGATGAGACTGCAAAATATATTAGACCCAATGAAAACACAACAGATTATGCATACATGTTTATTCCTGCGGATGGATTATATCAAGATTTATTAAACAGTAGAGTTGGAACTTTAAAAATTAACCAAAGAGACCTCGTCTCATATGCCTACACAAAAAAAGTTATGATCGTATCTCCAATGAGCTTGTTCCCAATGCTACAAATTACTGTTAAAGCTTTAAATAATTTAAAAGTTGAAGATTCAATTAAGGATATATTAAAAAATGTAGATAAATTATCAAACCACCTTAATGCCTACAAAGATTATCACGATAGATTGGGTAATACATTAGGCACTGTAGTTAATCATTACAACAACAGCAGTAAAGAATTTAAAAAAATAGATAAAGATGTAATTAAAATATCATCTGGCAATTCAAGGTTAAATATTGATACTAATGAGATTGAAAAACCTCTTTTAAATGAATAATTACAATCAAAGTTAAAATCGTTAATCTTAGTTAAACAAACCATATAACTACATATATTTATTACATTTGTTTGAAAGCAAAAATCTATGGATCTAAACTTCAATATTAACGAAGATCATAATAAACTCCTTTTATCTAAGCTAAAGAAGCGTATTGCGCAGGTCAAGCTTGGTGGTGGTTCAGAAAAGATAAAAAAACAAAATGAGAAAGGTAAATTAACAGCTAGAGAAAGAATAGATTATCTATTAGATCCTAAAACTAAATCTATTGAAATTGGAAGTTTAGCTGGTTATGAAATGTATGATAAACATGGTGGATGCCCATGTGCAGGTGTAATAGTTAAAATTGGTTATGTTTCTGGTATTCAATGTATAGTTGTTGCCAATGATGCGACGGTCAAGGCTGGTGCATGGTTTCCAATTACTGCAAAGAAAAATTTAAGAGCTCAAGAAATTTCTATTGAAAATAAAATTCCAATTATTTATTTAGTTGATTCCGCAGGAGTTTACTTGCCAATGCAGGATGAAATTTTTCCTGATAAAGAACACTTTGGAAGAATTTTTAGAAATAATGCTATTATGAGTAGTATGGGTATTACTCAAATTTCTGCTATAATGGGTAGTTGTGTAGCAGGTGGTGCTTACCTGCCAATCATGAGTGATGAAGCTATAATAGTTGATAAAACAGCCAGTATTTTTCTTGCAGGAAGCTATTTAGTAAAAGCTGCTATTGGAGAGACAATTGACAATGAATCATTAGGTGGTGCAACGACTCATTGTGAAATTAGCGGTGTTACTGATTACAAGGCAAAAAACGATAAGGACGCCTTAGATAAAATTAAAAATATAATTAATAAAATTGGAGATCATGACAAAGCTGGGTTTAATAGAACTACCGCATCAAAACCAACTGCTAATCCGAATGATCTTTATGGCTTAATACCAAAAAATAGATCGGATCAATACGACACCTACGAAATCATTAAACGACTTGTAGATAAATCTGAATTTGAGGAATATAAAGCCAGCTATGGAAAAACCATAATTACAGCATATGCAAGAATAGATGGTTGGGCTGTTGGAATTATTGCTAATCAAAGAAAACTTGTTAAGACAAAAAATGGCGAAATGCAATTTGGAGGAGTTATATACAATGATAGTGCTGATAAAGCGACTCGATTCATCTCAAACTGTAATCAGAAAAAAATTCCATTAATTTTTTTACAAGACGTTACAGGTTTTATGGTTGGTAGTAAAAGTGAGCACAGCGGTATAATAAAAGATGGAGCCAAAATGGTTAACGCAGTTAGTAATTCTGTAGTACCAAAGTTCACTGTAATAATTGGTAATAGCTATGGAGCTGGTAATTATGCTATGTGTGGGAAAGCTTATGATCCAAGGCTAATAGTATCATGGCCAAGTGCAGAACTAGCTGTAATGAGTGGAAATAGCGCATCAAAAGTGTTACTTCAAATCGAAACTGCTGCTTTAAAAAAACAAGGTCAAAAAATTAGCGAACAAAAAGAAGCTGAAATATTATCAAATATTAAACAAAAATACGATCAACAAGTATCACCTTACTACTCTGCAGCTAGGCTTTGGACTGACGCAATAATTGATCCTATTAAAACACGTGATTGGATAAGTATGGGTATAGAAGCTGCAAATAATGCTCCAATTGAGAAAAAATTTAATTTAGGTAATATTCAAGTTTAATAAGTCTTTTGTTTTTTTTCGATTGATTTTTCCATTTTTTGTTTCAATAAATTTTTCAATAAAAATTATTGATTTCGGTTGTTTTTTTGAATCTATTTCACCCCAATCAAAACCAATATTTATTTTTTTTCCTTCAATTATTAAAACTACTTTCTCTCCAAGTTCATTGTCTTTAACTGAAGATATGAAATAGCGTAAATTCACTTGATTTTCAATTTGCTTCTCAAGTTCCTCAGGATGTATTTTTATACCGCCAGAATTTATTATATTATCATATCTCCCTAGCCAAATAAATTTTTTTGAAGACAATAACATAATTACATCATTGGTAACTAATCGTTCTTGATTTAATTTAGGAGCATGAACTACAAGGCAATTTCGATGATCTAAGCTTATAGAGATGTCTGGTAAAAGTGAAAAACAAGATTCTCCCATGGAAAGATTTTTAACAGCAAAGTGACTAACGGTCTCAGTCATACCGAATGTTTCATATATTTTTGATTCATTACCAATTAACATTGATGAAAGAAATTTAGAAACAGGTGCTCCACCAATCAAAAGAGTTCCAATCTGGGATAGCTTAGGTAGAGATTTTTCAACTTGAAAAGGTACCATTGATGAAAAATCATAACGATTGTTATCTATGAATTGAAGAGGATTAGATGAGGGCTCTATAATGTCCAATGACAACCCAATGACAAATGAACGAATTAACATCATTTTACCAGCTATGTATGAAAAAGGTAAACAGCATAATAATTTATTACCTGGTTTTAAGTTAAAATATGAAGCCGTTAAAAGTGCAGAATTAACAAGGCAAACTTTTTCTATCTTAATATGCTTTGCTTTTGATGTAGTTCCAGATGTGAATAATGAAATATATTTGGAATCATCGATCCAATCTAAAATAAAATTACCTAAATCAACTTCATTTTTTGAAACTGAATTGATACAATTAGATGCAAAAGTTTTGATGTTTTTGACATTAAACTTAGATCCATTTAATTCAAACTTTGAATGTATAAATTTATTATATGGTTCTGTAATCAAAAAAAATATTTTTAATCATTTTTTATAATACCAAATAATTTTTTTTGCCAATTAGTCCAATTGTATTTTTTGGATAAAACAAATAATATAATTGGGTAAATAACAAAAACTGGAAAAATAATCTCTAAATTTCCCATAGAAGGATCTGAGACATCTTTTAAAATTGAATTTGTTTGAAATGCAGTCCAGTCAGCAGTTAAAAGCAGACTAGCTATTAGATTATTAGCTGCATGAAAACCAAGCGCTAATTCCAAGCCTTCATCCATAAGGGTCATAATTCCTAATAAAAAACCAGTTCCTATGTAATGAATTAATAAAATATAACCTATTTTTTCAATTTCAGGGTTAGCAATGTGCAACAAACCAAATGCGATTGACGTGATAAATAATGGGACCCAACGGTTTTTTGACAATACACCAAGGCCTTGCATTAAATAGCCTCTAAATAAATATTCTTCAAAACTAGTTTGTAACGGCACCATTATTACTGCTATAATAAAAAGTACTAAAAATGGTATTAAATCAAAATTTAAAACATAATTTTCAGGACTAGCTAAAAACTCTATAACGATAAAAATAACTGTTACAAATCCCCACAAAATAAATGAAAACCAAAAACGTCTCCAATCAATTTTTTTTCTTGAAGTCGTTAAACTGTTTATAGTTTGTTTATGGATAAACTTGACTACAAATAATAAAGCAAGTAAACCAATTGCAAAACTAAGAAGCATTAAAAAAAGATTCAAATTTGAATCAATCAAAGACATTAATGCATAAGGATCTTCTTGGATAGAGCTCATGTCAGCGTTTTCTGAAAATGCAACAGAAAAAAGAGCTATTGTGTGCGGAATTGAGCCAATTACAGTTGATATACCAACAATTATGACTCCAATTAAATAAAGCCACCAATCATTTTCAACCTTAAAAACTTGTTTTATATACATAATTTATAAATTTAATTTCCATTTTTTTGAAGGCAAATAATATAACCTTCCATTATTTATTTCCAAAGGCGAATCTATATTATTACTAAACAATTTACCTGTTCCTAGTCCCTGAGGTAGAGAAATACCAAGATCATATGTCCATTGTGCAATCGCATTCAAACCAATGTTGCTTTCCAAAGCACTTGTAATCCACCAACCTACAGATTCTTTTTTTGCTAAATTAATCCATGATTGTGTTGAAACAAATCCACCTAATAAGCTTGGTTTTAATATGATATATTTAGGATTTATTATTTGTAGCAAATTTAATCTTTTTGTTACATCATTAATTCCAATTAACTCCTCGTCAAGTGCTATTGGAATTGGAGATTTTTCACAAAGTTGAGCCATTTGTTCATATTGACCAGGAGCAATTGGTTGTTCAATGGAGTGTATATCAAGTTTTGAAAGTTGTTTTAGCTTCTCTAACGAATCTTTTGGCGAAAACCCACCATTGGCATCAACTCTAATTTCAATATCATTAGCAGAGTACTCATTTCTTAAATATTTAATTAGATTAAATTCTGTCTGAAAATCAATAGCGCCAATCTTAATTTTGATACAAGAAAACCCCAACTCAATTTTGGTTTTTATTTGTTCTTTCATAAATGATTTATCTCCCATCCATATCAATCCATTAATAGGGATAGAAACTTCACCTTGTGTAAAATCAGATGGATACAATATAAATGGATTATCAGATCGAAAATCTAAAAAAGCAGTTTCTAAACCAAATTTTATTGCTGGAAAATCTAATAGTTTGTCTAACAGATGATTTAAACCTAAATTAATATTTTCACATACCCAATTTAGTTTTTCTTCAAAATCAAACCTATCGTCTATGCTTAAACCTCTTAACATACTGCATTCGCCAATCCCAAAATTATTTTCGTCCTCTATTTTTAAAAACCAAGTCTCCTTAAAAGTTAAAATTCCCCTTGAAGTTCCACTTGGTTGATTAAAATTAAGTATGTGCTTAAAATAAGAAGCCTTCATTGAAAACTAAATGTTTGAAGCTCTTCAATAACTAAAACTGAAGCGAAAAGCAGTGACATTACAAAAGTAGATAATGCAACTAATTTTAAATGTGGATCATATAGCCTAGGATTATTTATTCTATAGACTACTTTTAAATGAAAAAAAAGAGGTACAAAAGCAATCCAGCTTAACATCATTATCTTAGAAAATGACATAATATATTGAAAATAAATCATTAAAATCATAGCTAAAATCACAAGAAAAAAATGATAAATTTTAGAGTATTTAAAACCCATATATACAGCTAGTGTATTTTTTTTTGATTCTTTATCAGAGACCAAATCTCGCATATTATTAAGGTTTAGTACTGCAGAGCTTAACAAACCAATAGATGCCGCAGGAAAAAATAATCTAAAATCAATTTGTTTAGAAAATAAAAAGAATGTGCCAAAAACACTTAATAAACCAAAAAATAAAAAAACCATAAGATCACCCAAAGCCTTATATCCATAAGCAGATTGACCCACAGTGTAAGTGATAGCAGCATAAATCGAAATACCGCCCAAAATCAAAAATAGTATTGACATAACAATTTGATCAAAACCAAAAACAAACCAAACAAGTAAAACACAGAACGTAGCACTAAGTAAAACATTAAAAAATATTGCATAAAGCATTTGTCTTGGAGAAATTAAACCAGATTGGATAGCTCTTTTTGGGCCAATTCTGTTTTTTGAATCAGTTCCCTTTATACCATCACCATAATCATTAGCAAGATTAGAAAGTATTTGAAAACTAATCGTAGTGAGAATTATTAATATGAAGACAAAAAAATCAAAGTAACCTAAGTAATAAGCATAACTTGATCCAACAACTGCGCCAGAAATTGATAAAGGTAATGTTCTTAATCTAGAAGCTAAAATCCAATTTTTTAAAGTAGGCATATTAAGGAATCCAATTTTTATTAAATTTTGGTGTTCTTTTTTCTAAGAAAGCATCTCTACCTTCTTTTGCTTCTTCTGTCATATATGCTAAACGGGTCGCTTCTCCTGCAAAAACTTGTTGTCCTACCATACCGTCGTCAGTTAAATTCATTGAAAATTTCAACATTTTAATTGAAATAGGTGACTTTTTTAATATTTCTTGAGCCCAATCAAATGCAGTAGATTCTAGTTTTTCGTGTGAAATAACTGCATTAACCATACCCATTTCATAAGCCTCTTGTGCAGTATAATTTCGTCCCAAAAAGAAAATTTCACGAGCTTTCTTTTGACCTACCATCTTAGCTAAATATGCTGAACCATAACCACCATCAAAACTAGTTACATCGGCATCAGTCTGTTTAAAAATAGCATGCTCTTTGCTGGCAAGAGTCAAGTCACAAACAACATGTAAACTGTGTCCTCCACCAACCGCCCATCCAGGGACAACCGCTATTACTACTTTAGGCATAAATCTTATCATTCGCTGAACTTCAAGAATGTTTAAACGATGATAACCATCTTTACCAACATATCCTTCTTTTCCTCTAGCTTTTTGATCACCACCGCTACAAAAAGAAAAAACTCCATCTTTTGGAGATGGGCCTTCTGCACTTAATAAAATTACACCAATTGAGGTATCCTCATTTGCATCATGAAATGCTTTTAAGAGTTCAGAAGTAGTTTGTGGTCTAAATGCATTTCTTACTTCAGGCCTATTAAAGGCAATGCGTGCTACACCTTTAAATTTTTTGTAAGTAATATCTTCAAATTCCTGAACAGTTTTCCATTTAATTACTTTCATAATTTAAATTTTAATTTTTTAAATATATGCCGTCATTTTTTAGACTAATTAATCGTCTCTTATAAAGATTTCCTACAGCTTTTTTAAAACTTTTTTTACTCATTTGAGCTATGGATTTAATTTCTTCTGGAGAAGATTTATCAGTAATACTTAATTTACCGTTATGGATACTTATTAATTTAAGTAATTCTTTTGCACTAGGTTCAATATTTCTATAGCCCATTTTTTGCAAGGTTACATCTATCTTATTTCCCTCACGAATTTTTTTTACATAGCCCTTAATCTTATCACCAATACTCAAATCTTTAAAAATATCGTCTTTGTATATCAAACCCAGATGAGAATTATTTATTATGACATTCATTCCTAAATTAGAAGGGTGAGAAACAATTAAGTCAACTTCTTCGTGTATCTCAACAGTTAAATTATTATTGGTCAAAAAACGATTTGTTTTACTTGAAGCTACCAAACGTTCTGTTTTTTCATCTAAATAACAATAAACAAGATACCATCCCCCCTCTTTCATTTTGAAAGCTTGCTCAACAAACGGACAGAATAATTCTTTTACCATACCCCAATCCATAAAAGCTCCAAATTCATTTACAGCGTTACAACGTAATAAAGCAAATTCTCCTTTTTGAATGTAAGGTATGTCTGTAACAGCAACTAAACGTTCTTCATTATCTAAATACACAAAAACATCGATCATTTCATCCAATTCAAAATCTTGAGGAACGTATCGATTAGGTAATAAAACTTCACAATCTTGACCATCGCCTAAAAACAAACCAGGCTCTGTATCTCTGAGAATTTTTAGTGTATTAAATTTGCCAATCTCAATCATATTGCAAAGGTAAGCATAATATCAAAAAATAATTGGTTAAAAACGATCTTCTATAGTTAAAGTTTTTGCTATTATTGCAATATGAAAAAATTGACGCTTTTAATTAATTGTAAGGATCAACCTGGAATAATTGCAGCAACTACTAATTTTATTTCGAACAATGGAGGTAATATTATATATGTTGATCAACATGTAGATCGCCAACAAGAAGTATTTTTTATGCGGATTGAGTTTGAATTCAAAACAATTTTAAAAGAGGATTTTTCTAAAAATTTTGAAAATTCTATAGCAAATAATTTTCAAATGAATTGGAAATTATTTGATTTTCAAAAACCACTAAATATGGGGCTTTTTGTTTCAAAATATGATCATTGTATATATGATATATTAGGAAGATATAAGTCAAGTGAATTCTGCATTAATATTCCTTTCATTGTTAGTAATCACAAAGATTTAAAACCAATTGCAGATAACTTTGGAATTAATTTTTATTATGTTCCTGTTGATAAGGACAATAGAATCAAATCTACCAAAAGGCATATTGAGTTATTAAAAAATTACAAAATTGATTTTATAGTCTTGGCTCGTTATATGCAAATTATTCCAAACGAAATAATTGATATTTATCCATCTAAAATTATTAATATTCACCACTCCTTCTTACCTGCTTTTGTTGGTGCAAAACCATATCATTCAGCTTTTAAACGTGGAGTTAAAATTATTGGAGCTACATCTCATTATGTCACTTCGGAGCTAGATCAGGGGCCAATAATTGAACAAGACGTTGTTAGAGTTTCTCATGTAAACACAATAAAAGATTTAATATCCAAAGGAAGAGATTTAGAAAAAATAGTTTTATCAAAGGCAATCAAATATCACATTGATCAAAAAGTGATGGTTTTTAATAATAAAACTGTTATTTTTAATTAGCACTATTATTTTTCAAGTATTCAAAATATTCTAATAAAATTTTATCATTAATTTCGGATGGTGTAAATATTTCCAAAACCTGTGGCTTATCAGATTCGGTGAAAAATTGAGATAATTTCTCTTTTAAAGTAGAAGATGAATTTGCCGAATTATAATTAAATCCATTATCAATTGAAATTAATTTAGCACTTCGCCCATGTTTAGTTTCAAAAAATGTTTTAAAAATATCAGAATTGTCATTTCCAGGTA
>JAYNFX010000006.1:0-58906 GCA_038106885.1 Flavobacteriaceae bacterium
GTTGACTTTGTGACTGCCGATATAGAAGAGGCAATCGAAGAAGTTAGTGATAAAAGCGAGGACCTTCAAGATCGTGCTCCAATTGTCACAGTCATGGGCCATGTTGATCACGGTAAAACATCTTTATTAGATTATATACGAGAAGAAAACGTAATTGCAGGAGAGTCTGGAGGCATTACACAGCATATTGGAGCTTATGGAGTTACCCTATCTACTGGTCAGAAGATTGCATTTTTAGATACTCCAGGCCACGAAGCTTTTACTGCAATGCGTGCTAGAGGAGCTCAAGTAACTGACATTGCAATTATAGTGATTGCAGCTGATGATGACATTAAGCCTCAAACCAAAGAAGCTATTTCACACGCTCAAGCCGCTGGTGTTCCAATTGTATTTGCAATAAACAAAGTTGATTTACCTACAGCCAATCCAGATAAAATTAAAGAAGGACTGGCTAATATGAATTTAATGGTTGAAGACTGGGGAGGAAAGATCCAATCTCACGATATTTCTGCAAAAAATGGTGATGGTGTTCAAGAGCTTTTAGAAAAAGTTCTTTTAGAAGCGGAATTATTAGAGCTTAAAGCTAATCCATCAAAACCTGCCTTGGGCACAATAGTTGAAGCATTTTTAGACAAAGGACGTGGATATGTTTCTACAGTTCTTGTTCAAGCTGGTACCTTAAAAATAGGTGATTATGTTCTTGCAGGTAAGAATAGTGGAAAAGTAAAAGCTATGCATGACGAAAGAGGACAAGATGTTAGTGAAGCTGGGCCATCAACTCCAATTTCAATCTTAGGTCTTGATGGTGCTCCACAAGCTGGAGATAAATTCAATGTATTTAATGATGAACGCGAAGCTAAACAAATTGCTGCTAAACGAACTCAATTACAGCGAGAACAGTCTGTTAGAACCCAAAAACACATTACATTAGATGAAATTGGGCGCCGTATTGCATTGGGTGATTTCAAAGAATTAAATATTATACTCAAAGGAGATGTTGATGGATCCGTTGAGGCTTTAACAGATTCATTTCAAAAACTTTCTACAGATGAGATACAAGTAAATATTATCCACAAAGCTGTTGGAGCAATAACCGAAAGTGATGTATTGCTAGCATCTGCATCTGAAGCTATTATAATAGGATTCAATGTAAGACCAATGGGCAATGCTCGACAAATTGCAGAAAAAGAGGAAATTGATATTCGTATGTATTCAATAATTTATGATGCCATAAATGACCTAAAAGATGCAATGGAAGGTATGTTATCCCCTGATTTTAAAGAAGAAATTACTGGCTCTGCTGAGATAAGAGAAACTTTTAAAATCTCAAAAATCGGAACAATTGCAGGTTGTATGGTTACAAATGGCAAAATTTATAGAGCTTCAAAAATTCGTGTAATTAGAGATAGTGTAGTTATTTACACAGGTGAGTTGTCATCTTTGAAGCGCTTCAAAGACGATGCAAAAGAAGTTTCTAAAGGTTACGATTGTGGTATGCAAGTTAAGGGCTATAATGATATCCAGATTGGTGATGTTCTTGAAGCATTCCAAGAAGTAGCAATAAAAAAGAAGTTATAATTAATTAATATCCTTTTTTGATTTTTCTCTAAAATAAAAAGCTTGATTGTATTTTTTTCGGATTTTAATCAGCTCACGATCTGCCTCAAGTTTATTCTTCAAAGCTTTTGTCCAAATCTTGTAATTTGGAGTTTCGTATGTCATTACTGCTTTACTTTCAGGGAAGTCTAAATTAAATTTTTTTAAAATTTCTTCGGCATCTGTTCTGGAGCCGCTAAATACTTGTATTTTTAATTCTCCATTACTTTTATTGACGTCTTTTTTAATTTCGAGCAATAGTTTTACGTTGTTACTAGAATTGACTTTAATCACTCCTTCTTGAGAATTCAAAATGTTTGAAAAAATTATAGCGAAAACTGATATTCTAAACAAATTTTTAATCATAAATGTTAAATATTTAAGCTAAAATAAACGATTTAATTTTAATTTATAATTATCGCTTATTTAGAATCTTTATAAATTATAAATTTACCAATATTTATCACTAAAATAATCGTGATTATGTCGTATTTTTACGCCGAATTTTTAAGATATTTTAACATACTTTAAATTTGTACTAATCAATGTCCCAATAATAGATATGCAAAAGGAAAAAAGTCTAAAATTCTACCAATTATTTTTTATAGTACTGCTGTCTTCATTTGCGCTCTTTTCTGTTCACGCACAAGAGGCAGATCCAGTAAAGGGGAAATCACTTTTTAACGCTAATTGTGCTGCTTGTCATCAGTTAGATAAAAAAATGACTGGCCCAGCGCTACGCTATGTAGAGAAAAGACTATATGAAGACGAAGGTTTAGACAGAAATTGGTTAAATGCTTGGATTCGAAATAGTGCTTCAGTAATTAAATCTGGGGACACCTATGCAAATAAAATTTACGCAGAATACAATGGAGCTGCAATGACAGCTTTTCCTCAATTATCTGACCAAGATATCTCAAATATTTTAGCTTACACTGCTCAAGATAAAGCCAAACCCGCAATAGCAGCAGTCACTGCGACACAAACAACAGCGGGTGAAAACGCAGATTCATTATCTCAGACAGTTATTCTGGGTGCTTTGGCTCTACTTTTCGGATTACTTGCACTAGGATTATTTTTGGTTAACAAAACTCTACGACGATTTGCTGTCGCAAATGAAGTTGAGATTCAGGAGGCTATTAAAAGACCATCTTTGTGGAAAGCATTTGTTAAAAATCAGTTTTTAATGTTAGTGACTGCGATTTTCTTTTTGCTATCCAGTGCGTATTTTGTTTATGGCTATTTTATGCAAGTAGGTGTTGATCAGGGTTATGAGCCAATACAGCCTATTCATTATTCACACAAAATTCATGCTGGAGATAATGGAATTGACTGTAAATATTGTCATTCCTCAGCTCGTGTAAGCAAGCATTCTGGCATTCCTTCGCTGAATGTTTGTATGAATTGTCACAAGTCAATATACGAGGTTGCGGAATCAACTGCAACGGAAGAATATAGTAAAGAGTTTTACGACGGGGAGATCCAAAAATTATATGATGCTGTTGGGTGGGATGATGCAGAGCAAAAATACACTGGTAAAACAAAGCCAGTAAAATGGGTTCGAATTCACAATTTACCGGACTTTGCATATTTCAATCACTCTCAACATGTTTCAGTTGCTGGAGTTGAATGTCAAACTTGTCATGGACCTGTTGAGGAGATGGAAATAATGTATCAGCATTCGCCTTTGACTATGGGTTGGTGTATAAACTGTCATAGGGAAACCAATGTTAAAGTAGAAGACAACGGGTATTACGAAAAAATTCATGAAGCGCTTTCAAAAAAATATGGGGTTGATAAGTTAACCGCAGCGCAAATGGGAGGTTTAGAATGTGGTAAATGTCATTATTAATTTATTACAAGTAACATAGATATATGTCGATAAATAAGAAATACTGGAAGAATATTGAAGAGCTAAGCCCTAGCCAAAGCGAGGCCTTAAGTTCTTTAAAGCACAAAGAATTTGTTCAAGAAATTCCTGTTGATGAATTTTTGGGAGATAAATCTACGCTAGAATCATCATCTACCACACGCAGAGATTTCTTAAAATATGTAGGTTTTAGTACAGCGGCTGCATCCCTTGCAGCTTGCGAAGGACCTGTAGTAAAATCTATACCTTATGTTGTTCAGCCTGAGCAAATAATTCCAGGTGTAGCAAATTATTATGCTACCGCAATTTCTAATGGTTATGATTTCGCTAGCTTGTTAGTCAAAACTAGAGAAGGAAGACCTATCAAAGTGGAGTCTAATTCACTAGCCAAGGCTAACGGTAGTATCAACGCTAGAGTTCAAGCTTCTGTTCTTGATTTATATGATAGTCAAAGAATTTCAGGAGCTTCAAAATTAGGCGAATCAATTTCTTGGGATACTTTCAATAATGAGATCAGCCAAAAACTTGAAAAAATAAAAGGCTCAAATAAGCAAGTAGTTTTTCTAACTCAAACTTTTGCTAGTCCAAGTACCTCTAAACTTATTTCAGAATTCAAAAAGAGTTATGGAAACGTCAATCACGTTGTGTATGATGCTATTTCTGAATCTTCAGCAGCGGATGCTTACCAAGCACGTTATGGTCGCAGGGGTCTAGCTAATTATGATTTTTCAAAAGCGAAATTAATAGTCTCGTTTGGAGCAGATTTCCTTGGAGATTGGCAAGGAGGTGGTTTTGATGCTGCATATGCTAAAGGTAGAGTGCCTCAAAATGGGAAAATGTCAAGGCATATTCAATTTGAATCGAATATGACACTTTCTGGAGCAAATGCAGATAAGCGTATTCCAATAAAGCCATCTCAGCAAAAGCGTGCGCTAGCTAGGCTCTATGCTAAACTTACTGGAGAATTTGTAAATGTAACACTACCACCAAGTATTGAATCTGCAGTTGATGCTGCAGCTAAAGAATTATTAAATGCAGGATCAGGCGCTGTTGTTCTGACTGGCGTCCAAGATGTTAATTCTCAGTCATTAATTTTACAAATAAACACTTTTTTAAGAAGTAATGCATTTGATCCCAAAACAACAATTTTAACACGCCAGGGTAATGACGCAGCAGTCACAAAGCTTCTTGCTGATATGAACAAAGGTAATATTGGAGCATTGATTATGGCTGGAGTAAACCCTGTATATACTTTGCCAAATTCTGAAGATTTTATTGAGGGATTAAAAAAGACTAGTCTATCAGTTGTTTTTTCAATGAAAAGTGACGAAACAGCTTCAGTCTCAGAATATGTAGCTGCCACACCTCATTACTTAGAATCTTGGGGTGATATTGAAACAAAATCTGGATATTACGGATTAATACAGCCAACAATTCGACCATTATTTGACACAAAACAGTTTCAAGATGTACTTCTAACACTAAATGGTAGTACAAGCACATATTATGATTTTGTAAAGAAATTTTGGGAATCAAATGTATTGAAGGGTTCTTCTTTTAATGACTCACTGCATGATGGGGTATTTATTTCCTCAAATTCTGAAACATTAGATACTGCAAATACTTTTGATTTAAGTCCAATAAATATATCTGCCGCATTAAAGGCTTTATCACAAGCTGAATCTTCAAACTTTGAATTAGTTTTATATCCTAAAACTGGAATGGGAGATGGACAACAAGCTAATAATCCTTGGCTTCAAGAATTTCCAGATCCACTAACGAGAACAACCTGGGATAACTATATAACTGTTTCAGAATCAGATGCCAAAGAATTAGGACTTTATTTAGAAGCTAGTAACTTTTTTAATCAAAGCAGTCACGACGCAACGGGTGGTCTCAACGGTGCTTATGCAAATGTATCGGTTGATAATGTGAAATTAAAAGTGCCTGTTATAATTCAGCCCGGTCAAGCTCGTGGAACTGTAGGTATGTCATTTGGTTATGGTCGAAAAAAAGGATTAAAAGATGAAATGCAAACTGGAGTTAATGCATATCCTCTTTACAAGAATTTTAATGCTTCACCCGCCGTATCTTTGTCTCTAGCAGAAGGGAAACATGAATTTGCATGTGTTCAACTTCATAATACACTAATGGGACGTGGAGATATTGTTAAAGAAACAACCCTTGAAATTTTTAATACTAAGGACTCTGAGGAATGGAACCCTACTCCAGTAGTTTCATTAAACCATCAGGAGACTCCAGTGAGTTCTCCAGATGTTGATCTTTGGGATGAATTTGACCGTTCCATAGGACATCATTTTAATTTATCTATAGATTTAAATTCTTGTACTGGTTGCGGGGCATGTGTAATTGCTTGTCACGCAGAAAATAATGTGCCAGTAGTTGGAAAAGAAGAAATTAGAAGAAGTCGTGACATGCATTGGTTAAGAATTGACCGATATTATTCTTCTGATGATACTTTTCAAGGCGATAATGACACAAAAGATGGAATAAGTGGACTCGGAAGCTCATTAAGTACTTTTGGAGAAATGGAGTATCCATCTGAAAATCCACAAGTTGCTTTTCAACCTATTATGTGCCAGCATTGTAATCATGCACCTTGCGAGACTGTATGTCCAGTAGCTGCAAGTTCACATGGTCGACAAGGTCAGAATCATATGGCTTATAACCGTTGCGTGGGAACTCGTTATTGTGCAAATAACTGTCCATATAAGGTAAGAAGATTCAACTGGTTCTTGTATAATGGAAATGATGAGTTTGACTACCACATGAACAATGATTTAGGACGAATGGTGATTAATCCAGATGTTACTGTACGATCTAGAGGGGTAATGGAAAAATGTTCTATGTGTATACAAATGACACAAAAAACAATTTTGGACGCTAAGCGAGATGGTAAGCCAGTTGATGTTAATGGTTTTAAAACAGCATGTTCAGCGGCATGTGATAGCGGATCAATCGTTTTTGGAGATATAAATAATAAGCAGGATGAGGTTACTAAGCTTAAAGATGATGAGCGTGCTTATCATTTATTAGAGCATGTTGGTACAAAACCCAATGTTGTTTATCAAGTTAAAGTAAGAAACACTAACGAAGTATAATAAAAAAAAACTATGGCGTCTCATTATGAAGCACCTATAAGAAGACCACTTGTAACAGGTGAAAAATCCTATCACGACGTTACATTAGATGTTGTTGCTCCTGTTGAAGGAAAGGCGAACAAGCTTTGGTGGGTTGTTTTTTCTATTGCATTATCAGCTTTTGCCTGGGGATTAGGTTGTATGATATACACAGTCTCAACTGGTATTGGAACATGGGGTTTAAATAAAACCGTCGGTTGGGCATGGGATATAACCAATTTTGTTTGGTGGGTAGGAATTGGTCATGCTGGGACACTAATTTCTGCAGTATTATTATTGTTTAGACAAAAATGGAGAATGGCTATTAATCGTTCAGCAGAGGCAATGACAATTTTCTCTGTTATTCAAGCCGGATTATTCCCAATTATTCATATGGGTCGTCCGTGGTTAGCTTATTGGGTTTTACCAATCCCTAACCAATTTGGTTCACTTTGGGTTAATTTTAACTCACCATTACTCTGGGATGTATTTGCAATTTCTACATATCTTTCTGTTTCTTTGGTGTTTTGGTGGACAGGTCTTTTACCAGATTTTGCAATGATTAGAGATAGAGCAGTTCGTCCTTTTCAAAAGAAAATTTATTCGCTTTTAAGTTTTGGTTGGTCAGGAAGAGCAAAAGACTGGCAGCGATTTGAAGAAGTTTCACTTGTTCTTGCAGGGCTAGCTACGCCGCTTGTATTGTCAGTTCATACAATTGTATCTTTTGACTTTGCTACATCCGTTATTCCAGGTTGGCATACAACTATTTTCCCTCCATATTTTGTTGCAGGAGCTATTTTCTCAGGTTTTGCCATGGTAAATACGCTTCTTATAATTATGCGTAAAGTTTGTAATCTAGAAGATTATATTACAGTTCAACATATTGAACTTATGAATATTGTTATTATGATTACTGGATCTATTGTTGGTGTTGCTTATATCACTGAACTATTTATCGCTTGGTATTCAGGTGTTGAATATGAGCAATATGCGTTCCTTAACAGAGCAACGGGGCCTTATGCTTGGGCTTATTGGGCAATGATGTCTTGTAATGTTTTTTCTCCACAGTTTATGTGGTTTAAAAAATTAAGAACAAGTATCATGTTCTCTTTCTTTATTTCAATAGTTGTTAATATAGGAATGTGGTTTGAGCGTTTTGTAATTATTGTGACATCTTTACACAGAGATTATTTACCGTCTTCATGGACAATGTTCTCTCCAACTTTTGTAGATATTGGAATTTTCATTGGAACTATCGGCTTCTTTTTTGTTTTATTCTTATTATACTCTAGGACTTTTCCTGTAATTGCTCAAGCTGAGGTTAAAACTATTTTAAAGTCTTCTGGAGAGCGATATAAAAAGATTAGAGAAGCTGGTGATAGTTTAGTTGGTACAGGGGTAGATTCAAGAACATCTAAGACAACAAAAACCAAATCCAAAATTAAAAAGAAAAAAAATAATTAATGGGAACATCAAAAGTTATACATGCCTTATATACTGACGATGATGTGCTAATGGCTGCAGTCAAAGCTGTTAAAGCCCAAAAGTACCATATCGAAGAAGTCTACACACCCTTTCCAGTTCACGGATTAGATAAAGCTATGGGATTAGCTCCTACCAAAATAGCAATTGCTTCATTTATGTATGGTTGTGTTGGTCTAACTGTTGCTATACTTATGATGAATTTTATTATGATCGAAGATTGGCCTCAAAACATTGGTGGAAAACCAAGTTTCAGTTACATAGAAAATATGCCAGCATTTGTACCAATTATGTTTGAATTAACAGTATTTTTTGCTGCTCACTTAATGGTTATTACTTTTTATTTAAGGAGCAGGATGTGGCCATTTAAAAAAGCTGAAAATCCAGATCCAAGGACTACAGATGATCACTTTTTAATGGAAATAGCTATTAATAGTAATGAAAAACAACTTAAATCTCTTCTTACCAAAACAGGTGCAGTAGAGCTTCACGTTGTAGAAAAAGAAGCACATTAGACCTATGAAAAGTTTAATAAATACATTTATTTTAGTCGTGATAATAACGAGCTTATTTTCATGTCAAAATAAGAGGAAACCTAATTATCAATTTTTCCCTAATATGTATGAACCCGTGGGATATGAAGCTTATGGAGAGTACGATGTTTTTCCAAATAAGCAAGAAGCTTTAGTTCCACCTGAAGGTACAATTGCTAGAGGACATTCTCTTTATTCCTACGCAAATACAAATGATGGGTACAACTCCGCTTTAAAAAATTTAAAAACAGATTTAAGTAGTTCCGAAATTGATTTAAAAAGAGGAAAAGAATTATATGAAATTTATTGTGGTATATGCCATGGCAATAAAGGAGCAGGTCAAGGCAAGCTTGTTAAAAGAGAAAAAATATTAGGAGTTCCAAGTTATGCCGACAGACCAATAACAACTGGAAGTATTTATCATGTCATTTATTATGGTAAAAATTCTATGGGTTCATATGCTAACTTATTGAATGAAGAGGAGCGTTGGCAAGTTACAGCATATGTAGAAGCATTACGTAAAGAATTATTAAAATAAGAAAAGTAAAACATAAATTGAATATGTACACGTTTTCAAAAAGATTAAAAATATTATCTATTATATTGATTATTTTGGGTGCTTTTGGCTGGATCTCAAGCTATAATGCTTCACATCATTTGACTATAAGTGATGTTCAAGCAATTCTAGCTGAAGAGGACTCACATCATGGAGATAGTCATTCAGTAACGAATAACGAGGAAGCTCATGCTGCGATGATACAGGCTCATATAGAAAAACATGATAGTTCTAATCATACAACTAATGAGCATCACGAAAGTGATCATGCCGAGCATGTTCTACACCAAATGCACAATAGGCCATACGCTGCATTATATGTTGCTGCTTTCTTTTTTATGATGATTTCTCTTGGAGTTTTAGCATTCTATGGTATTCAATATGCGGCTCAAGCAGGATGGTCTCCAGTATTATTTAGGGTAATGGAGGCGATAACTTACTATTTATTACCCGGAGCTCTTATTGTTCTTGGAATTGCAGTATGGGCTGGAGATCATATTTTTATATGGATGGATCCAGAAGTTGTAGCTCATGATGAACTTATCCAAGGAAAATCAGGTTGGCTGAATAAAACTTGGTTCACAATTAGGGGTTTAATTTTTATTTTAGGATGGAGTCTTTACCGATATTTTTCCAGAAAGTTTTCTTTGGCTCAAGATCTCTCAGATGTTAATGATAATAGTAATTTCAAGAAAAACTTCCGTATTTCAGCAGCTTTTCTAGTATTTTATATTTACACTGAGTCAATGATGTCTTGGGATTGGATAATGAGTGTTGATCCCCACTGGTTTAGCACATTATTTGGATGGTATGTCTTCGCAAGCATGTTTGTGAGCGGAATCACAGTAATTGCACTTATAACTATATATTTGAAAGCTAAGGGCTTAATGCAATTTGTAAATGACAGCCATTTACATGACCTAGCTAAATTCATGTTTGCAATTAGTGTTTTTTGGACTTATTTATGGTTTTCACAATTCATGCTTATATGGTATGCCAATATACCTGAAGAAGTCACATATTTTATAACACGTATTGAAGATTACAAATTACCGTTTTTTGGCATGCTAGTACTAAATTTTATTTTCCCATTTCTTGTGTTAATGAATAGTGACTACAAACGCGTGCCTTGGTTTATTGTAATGGCAGGAATCGTGATTTTATTTGGGCATTACATTGATGTGTTCAATATGATTATGCCTGCTACTGTTGGTGACCGCTGGTTTATTGGGGTGCCAGAGCTCAGTGCCGTTGCATTATTTTTAGGACTTTTTCTTTGGATAGTATTTTATGCGCTTTCTAAAGCACCATTATTGCCAAAGGGAAATCCATTTATTAAGGAGAGTGAACAGTTTCATTATTAGTAAAATTCAAAAAGAAATTAAAAAACAATGACTGGTTTATTAACAATATTAATTTTATTAGGAATAACAATTGCAATATGGCAAATGGTCAAAATTTTTGACTTGACTCAAGCCAATAGAGATAAGTCTCAAGTTGCTACCGATAAAGACAATTCGGTTAATGGATATTTAATGCTTGCGTTCCTTGGGTTTATTTATCTAATAACAATTATTTCATTTGCATTGTGGGGTGATTTACCTTTGGTTTCTAATTCTGCTTCTGAACATGGTCCTGAAATCGATCGATTAATGATAATTACGATGGTTGTAATTTTTGTTGTGCAGACTATCACTCAGTTTTTGTTACATTACTTTGCATTCAAATACAAGGGTGAAAAAGGCAAGAAAGCTTTGTTTTACGCTGACAATGATAAATTAGAATTCATTTGGACCATAATACCGGTTATTGCACTTGCGGGACTAATAATGTATGGGCTTTTCACTTGGAACGATATAATGTTCATTGATGAGGAGGAAGATCCATTAGTTATTGAGCTTTACGCTCAACAGTTTAATTGGAAAGCAAGGTATGCTGGAGAAGACAATGTTTTAGGTAAAGCTAATGTTCGTTTAATTAACCTTGATAATGCTAATATTTTGGGATTGGATGAATCTGATCCAAATGCTGAGGATGACATTATAACAACTGAATTACATTTACCAGTTGGAAGGCCAATTTTATTTAAAATGCGTTCTCAAGATGTTTTGCATTCGGCTTACATGCCACATTTTAGAGCTCAAATGAATTGTGTTCCGGGAATGATCACTCAATTTTCTTTTACTCCTACTGTAACAACTGAAGAAATGCGTCTTAACCCTGAAATTTATGACAAGGTTAGAAACATCAATAAAATTCGTAATGATAAGAGTAAAAAATTACTAGCAAAAGGAGAAGAACCCCTAGAAAGTTATGAATTTGATTATTTGTTACTTTGTAATAAGATTTGTGGAAAATCACATTACAATATGCAAATGAAAATTATTGTGGATACTCAAGACGATTATGAAGCTTGGTTAAAAGAACAAAAATTATTTAAAAACTCATTAGTTCAAAACTAATTTTAAGTAGATAAATATTATGTCAGTACACGCAGAAACACATACACACGAAGAAGATCATGGGCATCACCATAAGGAGACCTTTGTAACAAAATATATTTTTAGTCAAGATCATAAAATGATTGCTAAGCAATACTTGATTACTGGGTTAATAATGGGAATCATAGGAATTTTGATGTCTTTATTAATGCGAATGCAAATTGCATGGCCCGAAGAGCCAAATGTAATTTTTAAAGCTTTGCTTGGTAAATGGGCCGATGGAGGGGTTATGGATGCTGATATATACTTAGCACTGGTTACAATACATGGTACTATTATGGTATTTTTTGTTTTAACTGCAGGGTTAAGTGGAACTTTTAGTAACCTATTGATTCCTCTTCAGATTGGAGCCAGAGATATGGCTTCTGGATTTTTGAATATGATTTCATATTGGTTATTTTTCGTTTCAAGTGTTTTGATGGTTGTTTCTTTATTTGTTGAAGCAGGACCTGCAGCAGCAGGATGGACAATATATCCTCCATTAAGCGCCTTACCACTTGCTCAAGGAGGTTCTGGGGCTGGAATGACTCTTTGGCTTGTTTCCATGGCTATTTTTATTGCTTCTTCATTATTAGGTTCACTAAATTATATAGTTACTGTCTTAAATTTGAGAACCAAAGGGATGTCAATGACTAGATTACCATTGACTATTTGGGCTTTTTTCATTACAGCCGTTATTGGTGTTATTTCTTTTCCGGTTTTATTATCTGCAGCTTTGCTCTTAATTATGGACAGAAGTTTTGGAACTTCATTTTTCTTATCTGACATATTTATTCAAGGGGAAGTCCTTCATTATCAAGGTGGATCTCCAGTACTGTTTGAGCATTTATTTTGGTTTTTAGGGCATCCTGAAGTTTATATTGTTTTATTACCTGCACTAGGTATAACTTCCGAAGTCATAGCAACTAATTCACGAAAACCTATTTTTGGATATCGTGCCATGGTTGCTTCTATTATTGCTATTGCATTCCTCTCAACAATTGTATGGGGCCATCATATGTTTATATCAGGGATGAATCCATTTTTAGGATCTGTATTTACATTTACAACTCTATTGATTGCTATCCCTTCAGCAGTTAAAGCTTTTAATTATATTACAACTTTATGGAAAGGGAATTTACAATTAAATCCTGCAATGTTGTTTTCTATTGGGTTAGTATCAACTTTCATAACTGGTGGATTAACGGGGATTATCTTAGGTGATAGTGCATTAGATATAAATGTTCATGACACTTATTTTGTAGTAGCACATTTCCATTTAGTTATGGGGATTTCAGCATTATATGGACTATTTGCAGGTGTTTACCATTGGTTTCCAAAAATGTTCGGTAGAATGCTAAATAAAAATTTAGGATATATTCACTTTTGGGTTACTGCTGTTTGCGCCTATGGTGTCTTTTTCCCAATGCATTTTATTGGAATGGCAGGTTTACCTAGAAGGTATTATACTAATAGTAATTTTCCTCTTTTTGATGATACACAAAACGTTCAAGTGTTGATTACAGGATTTGCTTTAGTAGCAGGTTTAGTGCAGTTGGTATTCTTATATAACTTTATACATAGTATGTTTTATGGTAAAAAAGCTGAACAAAATCCATGGAGGTCAAATACATTAGAATGGACTGCTCCAGTAGAACATATGCATGGAAATTGGCCAGGAGAGATTCCTCATGTTCATAGGTGGGCTTATGATTACAGCAAACCTGGACAAGATGATGATTTTGTTCCTCAAAATATACCACTTAAAAAAGGTGAAGAAGAGCTGCAGCATTAGTTGTTAGTTAATTGATAATATATTTAGAAAGCCTTTCTTAATCTCGAAAGGCTTTTTCTTTATATTTGTTATTATGAATCAGAACCTTGATCCTACAGACCAAAATTTATCTTCAGAAGAGCACGATATTGAAAAGGTATTAAGACCTTTAAATTTTGAGGACTTTTCAGGCCAAGAGCAAGTTCTTGAAAATTTACAGATTTTTGTTAAAGCTGCTGTTGAACGTGAAGAGGCTTTGGATCATACACTTTTTCATGGACCACCAGGTTTAGGGAAAACTACCCTGGCACATATACTTGCAAACGAACTCAATGTTGGGATTAAAGTAACATCGGGGCCAGTGTTAGATAAACCTGGAGACTTAGCAGGATTGTTAACAAATTTACAAGAACGTGATGTTTTGTTTATTGACGAAATTCATCGTTTAAGTCCAATTGTAGAGGAGTATTTGTATTCAGCAATGGAAGATTATAAGATTGATATTATGATTGAATCGGGCCCCAATGCTCGTACAGTTCAAATTAATCTAAATCCCTTCACACTTGTAGGCGCTACTACGCGCTCAGGCCTATTAACAGCTCCAATGCGTGCTAGGTTTGGAATTAGTAGTCGTTTAGAATATTATTCAACTGAGCTACTTTCAAACATTATTCAACGAAGCGCCCAGATTTTAAAAGTTGCTATTAGTTTTGAGGCTGCAATTGAAATTGCTGGACGTAGTCGGGGGACTCCAAGAATAGCAAATGCACTATTGAGGAGGGTTAGAGATTTTGCACAAATAAAAGGCAATGGAAAGATAGACATTAAGATTGCTAAATTTGGACTAAAGGCTTTAAATGTTGATGCTCACGGATTGGATGAAATGGACAACAAAATATTAACAACAATTATAGATAAGTTTAAAGGTGGGCCGGTAGGAATAAGTACTATTGCTACAGCTGTTAGTGAAAGTTCTGAGACTATTGAAGAAGTATATGAACCTTTTCTTATTCAGCAAGGTTTTATAATGAGAACCCCTAGAGGTCGGGAAGTGACGGAACTAGCTTATAAGCATCTTGGTCGTAAAAAAGGTGATTATCAGCAAGGATTATTTTAAAAATGTCAAATAAATTAACTTATGCATCAATAATAAAAACCGAAGCTAAACGCCTCGGTTTTTTATCATGTGGAATTAGTAAGGCAGAGTTTTTAGAGGATGAGGCACCTCGATTAGAAGCATGGCTTAGTCAAAACAAACATGGTAAAATGCAATATATGGAGAATAATTTTGATAAAAGGCTTGATCCTACCCTGTTAGTTGAGGGTGCAAAAAGTGTAATTTCATTAGCATACAACTATTATACTGATCAAATACAAGTTGATAAAAATGCACCAAAAATTAGTAAATATGCTTATGGTGTTGATTATCATCATGTGATCAAAAATAAACTTAATCAATTGCTTGAATTTATAAAAGAAGAAATTGGGGATGTAAGTGGTAGGGCATTTGTAGATTCTGCCCCAATTTTAGAGAAAGCTTGGGCAAAGAAATCAGGTTTAGGCTGGTTGGGCAAAAACTCTAATTTAATAACACAGAAAGTCGGATCATTTTATTTCATTTCGGAGCTAATCGTTGATTTAGATTTAGAGACAGATTACGCTGTTACTGACCATTGTGGAAGTTGTACAGCTTGTATTGATGCCTGTCCAACTCAAGCCATTACTGAACCTTACAAAGTAGATGGCAGCAAATGCATATCATATTTTACAATTGAATTAAAAGACAATATCCCTTCAGACATGAAAGATAAGTTTGATAATTGGATGTTTGGATGTGATGTCTGTCAAGATGTTTGTCCATGGAATCGTTTTTCAAAGGAGCATAGTGAGCCCTTATTTAGACCAAAACCTGAATTACTTACAATGTCAAAAAAAGATTGGGAAGAAATTACTCAAGATACTTTTAATAAAGTTTTTAAAAAATCTGCCGTAAAGAGAACAAAATACAAGGGATTGGTTAGAAATATTAAATTTTTAGAGAAGTAGTTTTTTGTCTCAAAAAAAATGATTAGAACTTTGTATCTTTATTAATTAAACTTAATTATGTCAAAACGAACGAGACACGACCTGGAAGCCTTAGCGTATCATGCTAAACCAAACCCAGGAAAAATTAAAGTGGTACCCACAAAAAAGTACGCTTCACAAAGAGATTTATCATTAGCATATTCTCCTGGTGTAGCTGCACCTTGCCTTGAAATTCAAAAAAATCCATCAGAGGCTTACAAATATACTTCAAAGGGAAACTTAGTAGCTGTCATTTCCAACGGGACAGCTGTTTTAGGTCTTGGAAATATAGGGCCTGAAGCTTCAAAGCCTGTTATGGAAGGTAAGGGTTTATTATTTAAAATTTTTGCTGATATTGATGTCTTTGATATTGAAGTAGATACTGAAAATATTGAAGAGTTTATTTCAACTGTGAAAAATATTGCTCCTACATTCGGGGGTATTAATCTTGAGGATATAAAAGCTCCAGAAGCTTTTGAAATTGAAAAAAGACTAAAGGCCGAACTAAATATCCCAGTTATGCATGATGACCAGCATGGAACTGCAATAATTTCTGCTGCTGCTCTTTTAAATGCATTAGAATTAGCAGAAAAAAATATTGAGGATGTTCAAATCGTTGTTAGTGGTGCGGGAGCTGCTGCAATATCATGTACAAGACTTTATAGGTCTTTTGGAGCGAAAAGTGAAAATATTGTGATGCTTGATAGCAAAGGGGTTATTCGCTCAGATCGAGAAGGTTTAAGCAAGCAAAAAATTGAATTCGCCACTAAAAAAAATATAAATACTTTAGAGGAGGCAATGATTAATGCCGATGTTTTTATTGGACTTTCAATTTCAAATTTAGTTACTCCTGAAATGTTAAAGTCAATGGCAATTAATCCAATTGTATTTGCAATGGCTAATCCAAATCCAGAGATTAAGTATGATCTAGCCATAAAAACTAGAAAGGATATAATAATGGCAACTGGACGAAGTGATAACCCTAATCAGGTTAACAATGTTTTAGGATTTCCTTTCATATTTAGGGGTGCTTTGGATGTTAGAGCAACTACAATAAATGAAGCTATGAAAAAAGCTGCTGTTTTAGCTCTAGCCGAATTGGCAAAAGAACCAGTTCCTGAACAAGTAAATATTGCTTATGGGGAAATGCGTTTGGCTTTTGGTAAAGACTATATAATTCCAAAGCCATTTGATCCACGACTAATAGCAAAAATACCACCTGCAGTTGCTAAAGCAGCTATAGAAAGCGGAGTTGCTCAATCCCCAATAAGTGATTGGGATAAATATGAAGAGAATTTACTAGATCGGATGAATGCTGATAACAAAATTGTAAGGTTGTTATTTGATAGAGCAAAATCAAATCCTAAAAGAGTAGTTTTTGCTGAAGCTGATCAATTGGATGTTTTAAAGGCTGCTCAGATAGTTCACGAAGAAGGTATTGCGAAACCTATTTTACTTGGTAATAAAAAGCAGATTGAAGATTTAAAACTAGAATTAGAATTTGATGCGGATGTACCAATAATTGATCCCAAAGATGATGAGTATTTAGATCAGAAAAATAAATATGGGGAAGTTTTTTGGAAACAGCAGAAGCGTAAAGGTCAAACTCTTTTATCATCAAACAAAATCATGCGCGAGAGGAATTATTTTGCAGCTATGATGGTTAATGAGGGAGATGCAGATGCATTGATAACAGGGTATTCTAGGAATTACCCTTCAATTGTTAAACCAATGTTAGATTTAATTGGATTAGCTCCTGGATCAACAAGAATTGCAACTACAAATGTTATGATCACTAGAAGAGGACCTATGTTTTTAAGTGATACAGCTATAAATATTAATCCATCAGCTCACGACTTAATTAAAATTACCCAAATGACCTCTGGTGTTATGAAACTTTTTGGAATAACTCCAGTTATGGCAATGTTATCATATTCAAACTTTGGATCATCTAAAGATCAAACTGCTACTAAAGTACGTGAAGCGGTGGCTTACCTTCATCGAAGACATCCTGATTTATCAGTAGATGGTGAGCTGCAAACTGATTTTGCTTTAAATAGTGATATGTTGAAGGCAAATTTTCCTTTTTCTAAACTAGCAAATAAAAAAGTTAACGCACTTATTTTTCCTAATCTTGAGTCTGCCAATATTACATATAAGTTATTAAAAGAATTAAATAATGCTGAATCAATTGGGCCAATTATGATGGGTCTTAGAAAACCAGTTCACATTATTCAATTTGGTGCTAGTGTAGATGAAATTGTAAATATGACTGCAGTTGCAGTTGTAGATGCTCAACAGAAAGAAAAGGCATAATCATTGCATTATAATATTCATTCAAAAATGTATCATAAATTTAGTACTTTTGATTTCCTAATATTTTAACATGATTACTCATCTTAGAGGCAGATTGGTTGAAAAAACTCCAACTGGAGTTGTAATTGAGTGCAATGGAGTTGGCTATTTTGTAAATATATCTTTGAACACTTTCTCTCAACTTCCAGATAATGAAAATATCTTTCTGTTAACATATTTACAAGTAAAAGAAGATTCCCATCAACTTTTTGGATTTATAAATTCTAACGAAAGAGATATTTTTAAATTATTAATTTCTGTTAGCGGGATAGGTACCAATACCGCAAGAACTATGCTTTCTTCCTTAACACCAAAACAGATTCGTGACGGAATTTCATCTGAGAATGTAACTTTAATTCAATCTGTTAAGGGGATTGGCCTTAAAACCGCGCAGCGTGTTATTATTGAACTCAGAGATAAGATTTTGAAGGTATATGGTTTCGATGAAACTATTTCTGATTTAAACAATACTAAGAAAGATGAAGCGTTATCTGCTTTAGAAGTATTAGGGTTTTCAAAAAAACAAAGTGATCGAGTTGTTGTGGATATATTAAAAAATATTCCTGATGCATCAGTTGAGTTAATTATCAAAGAAGCCCTAAAAAACCTTTAAAATATTGAAAATTTACAATACCAAAATATTCAAAAAGCACATCAGTGTTTTATTTTTTCTATTCGGATTTTGGTATTCTGCTTTCTCTCAAATTAGTCCAGTTTCAAACGATTCAACTTTAAATACATTCTCTTTCAAAGATCTTAGTTTTCCTGATCCAAGTAGTATTATTAAGATGTATAGCTACGATCCTATAACTGATCGTTATTATTATACTTCTAAAATCGGAGATTTTAATATTAATTATCCTGTGATTTTAACCCCTAAAGAATTTCAAGAACTCATATACAATGAAAATTTAAAAGCTTATTACAAAGAAAAAATAGATGCTTATGAAGGTTTAAAAGGTGAAGAAGATGATAGAAAAAACTTGATTCCAGATATGTATGTTAACAGTAAATTTTTTGAGAGTATATTTGGAAGCAATGTAATATCTGTAGTTCCTCAAGGTTCTGTCGAAATGGATTTAGGAATTATGTACACCAAGCAAGAAAACCCAGTGTTTTCTCCCAGGAATCAGAGCAACTTAACTTTTGACTTTGACCAAAGAATTAGCTTGAGTTTGATGGGTAAGGTTGGTACCAGACTTCAAGCTAATTTGAATTATGATACTCAGTCCACATTTGATTTTCAAAATATTTTTAAACTTGAATTTGATCCAACTGTTGATGGTGGTGAAGATAATATTCTTCAAAAGCTGGAAGTTGGAAATATAAATATGCCACTAAATAGTTCGTTAATTAATGGAGCACAATCTTTGTTTGGTGTAAAAACTGAACTACAGTTTGGTAAAACTAGAATTACAGGTGTTTTTTCTGAGCAAAGGTCTGAAACAAAAAACATTATTGCTCAGGGTGGAGGAACATTACAAGATTTTGAATTTTTCGGACTGGATTATGATGAAAACAGACATTTCTTTCTAAGTCACTATTTTAGAGAACACTATGATCAGGCTCTTGAAAATTATCCATTTATAAATTCACAAGTTCAAATTACTAGAATTGAAGTTTGGGTAACCAATCGAACTAATCAAACTCAAAATATAAGAAACATAATAGCTGTTCAAGACCTTGGAGAATCTTCTAGAATTGGATTAACTTCTCCTCCACCAGGCTTTGTCAATGTTGCCTCAAATGCCTATCCAGATAATTCAAATAACGCTTTCGATCCAACTAATATTGGCGGACCAGGCTCTCAGCTTAATGAATCAATTAGAGATATAGCAACCGTGCAATCAGGATTTTCCCCACCTGGAATAAATGAAGGATTTGATTATGGAAAATTAGAGAATGCAAAAAAATTAATTCAGGGGAGTGGATATACTTTGAATACTCAATTAGGCTATATCTCATTAAATCAAAGACTTCAAAATGATGAAGTTTTAGCTGTTGCATATCAATATACTGTCGGAGGTGAAGTTTATCAAGTTGGTGAATTTGCTAATGATGGTTTGAATGCAACTGACGTTGAAACTGACCCAAACACTGGAAATCAAATTGTAAATAATCAAAGTTTAGTGCTGAAAATGTTGAAAAGTGCTGTTACCAATGTAGATCAGCCTATATGGGATTTGATGATGAAAAATATTTATAATACAGGTGCATACCAACTCTCGCAAGAAGATTTTAAATTAAATATTTTTTATAATGAGACTTCATCTTTAAATTATATTTTGCCTGTTGATGGGACACCTTTTCCTACTCCTTTTGGTAATGAAGACCCAATCAATGAAACACCTTTAATACGTTTCTTTAATTTCGATCGACTTAATTTTAATAACGATCCACAAAATAAAGGTGATGGTTTTTTTGATTTTGTTCCTGGTATTACTGTTGTGCCACAAAACGGACAAATCATTTTCACCAAAGTTGAGCCATTTGGAGGTTATTTATTTGAATCTTTAAGATTAGATCCTTCAGAATCTTATTTAGGGGATGAGTCTATTCCAGGTAACTATAACGCAAATCAATTGAAGTATGTATATAAGTCTTTGTACAAGAGCACAAAAACTGCTGCTCTTCAAGATAGTGAGAAAAACAAATTTCAAATTAAAGGGCGTTATAAATCCACTGGAGGAACTGGAATTCCAATAGGAGCATTTAACGTACCTAGGGGATCAGTTAGAGTAACTGCTGGAGGACGTGTTCTCGTTGAAGGTGTTGATTATACGGTTAATTATCAAATAGGAACAGTACAAATATTAGATCCTTCATTACAATCGTCAAATACTCCAATCCAAGTTTCTGTTGAAAACAATGCTGTTTTTGGACAACAGACTAAACGCTTTTCGGGTTTCAATGTGGAACATCAGTTTAATGAAAATTTTGTTTTAGGTGCCACACTTTTAAACCTTAATGAACGTCCAATTACTCAGAAAGCAAATTATGGTACTGAGCCAATAAACAATACCATTTTTGGATTTAATGGGAATTTTTCAAGCGAAGTTCCTTTTCTAACAAGATTAGTTAATAAATTACCAAATATAGACACTGATGTTGAATCTAATTTTTCAGTTAGAGGTGAATTTGCATATTTAAAACCAGGCGCTCCAAAAGGAACAGATTTTAATAATGAAGTTACATCTTATATTGATGATTTTGAAGGTACTCAAAATGGGATTAGTCTACTAAGCCCACAGTCGTGGTTTTTATCAAGTAGACCTAAGGGATTGGGAAGAGTTTATTCTCAGGGAAATGAAGATGATAATGGATATCAAAATGGATTTGATAGAGCAATGTTAAATTGGTACACTGTAGATCCAATTTTTTATAGTACTCAACGCCCTGGAGATATAAATGATAATGATATATCAAATTTATATACTAGGAGAATATTTATTGATGAATTATTTCCTGAAATTGATTTGGTTACAGGACAATACACTGTTATAAATTCATTAGATCTTGTTTACAGACCAACAGAGCGCGGCCCATATAATTATAAACCTGGAGCAGAGGATGGAGTTTTAGACACCCCTCAAAATAGTTGGGCTGGTATCTCCAGACAATTGACTTCTACAGATTTTGAACAATCAAATGTAGAATACATTGAATTTTGGTTAATGGATCCTTTTCTAAATAATCCAGAAAATCAAGGAGGGAAATTAATATTAAACCTTGGGAATATTTCTGAGGATGTTATAAAAGATGGTAAGAAGCAATATGAAAATGGCTTACCTGATGATGGAAACATAAGCCTTTTACCCCAAACTACGTGGGGTGCAGTTACTCCGCAAAATCAATCTTTAATTTATGCTTTTTCTTCTCAGGGTCAAGAGAGAGCAAATCAAGATGTTGGCCTTGATGGATATGACGATATTGAAGAAGCAAATACTTCAGATCCAAGATTTTCTTCCTTTGCAAATTTATCTGATCCAGCTAACGACAATTATACTTATTATTTAAATACTACTGGTGATATTTTTGAAAGATATAGAAATTATAACGGTGTTGAAGGGAATTCTCCAGATGTTTTTACCGATACGAATAGAGGGTCTACTACTCAACCCGATGTGGAAGACATAAACAGAGATAACACAATGAATACAATTGATAGTTATTTTGAATATGAAATTGATGTTAACTCTTCTGAACTCAATAATGTAAATAATCCTTACATCGTAGACCGTAAAACTTTGACAAACATTACTTTGCCTAACGGATCAACTTCCGGGACAATAAAATGGTATCAATTTAGAATCCCATTGACAGCCTATACAAATGCAGTCGGAGGAATTTCTGATTTTAGATCTATAAGATTCACTAGACTTTATTTAAAAGATTTTACTCAAACAACAATATTTAGGTTTGGTACATTTGATTTAGTTAGAAGCGATTGGAGACGGTTTCAGCAATCTCTTGATGAGGATTCTGATGCAGCTACGCTATTGGAACCGACAGCTTTTAGTGTAGGTATTGTTGGAATTCAAGAGAATGATGGTAGTTATGTGTCACCTCCAGATGTACAGCGAGAACAATTAAATAATAACAATACAATTGTTAGACAGAACGAACAATCACTTGTTGTTGATGTTTGTGACTTAGAGTCGCAAGATTCCAGGGCAGTTTTTAAGAACATTAATGTTGACATGAGACAGTACAAGAAAATTAAAATGTTTTTACATGCTGAAGATGGGGAGGCAAATAGTTTTCAGCAAGGAGATTTAGTTGCTTTTGTTAGAATGGGTAATGATTTTACTCAAAACTATTACCAATTGGAATTACCACTTAGAAAATCATCAGGAGCTATTGGTTCATCAGAAAGTGAAGTTTGGCCTGAATTTAATGAGATTAACATTCCATTAGAGCTTCTTGAACAAATAAAGTCAATTGGAATAAACCAGGGAACATTAACTAATGAAGATCCAATTTTTTATAATGTAATTGATGGAGAGCTTCAAGAAACTCCTGTTACAGAATTCACTCCATTTTCTTTGACTTCAAGTTCTTCTCAAACGGATGCTCCTTATGAGCAGAGAATTGCAATTAAAGGAAATCCAAATTTTGGTGATATAAGAACTTTGATGATTGGAGTTAAAAATATTGGGAATAATGATCTTTGCGCTGAAGTATGGTTTAACGAGCTAAGAATTGCTGATATGGATAATGAAGGTGGATGGGCTGCCATGATGAGTATGGATTCCAATATTGCAGATTTCATGAATGTAAATGCTACAGCAAAAAGAAGTACAACTGGATTTGGAAATTTAGATCAGGGGCCTAATGAGAGGAGTCGTGAAGATTTAAAACAATATGATGTTGTAACTAATATGAACCTTGGTCAATTATTACCAAAAAAATGGGGGTTGCAAATACCATTTAATTATGGTCAAGGCGAAACACTAATTACTCCCGAATATGATCAACAATACAAAGACTTAAAACTTGAGAGTCGATTAGATGCTGCAGAAAACAGTGAAGAAAGAGAAAGGATTTTAAATCAATCAGTAGACTACACTAAAAGGCAAAGTATAAATTTCATTGGAGTTAAAAAACAAAGAACCGGGGATTCAAAGCCCAAAGTTTACGATGTTGAAAATTTAACCGTTAATTATTCATTTAATGAAATTAATCATCGAGATTTTGAAATTGAAAGTTCTCTTGATCAAAATGTAAGAGTTGGAGCTAATTACAGCTACAGTTTTGAACCGTTAATTTTTGAGCCATTTAAAAGTAATGATTCATTATTTAATGGAAAATATTGGAAATTAATAAAGGATTTTAATGTTAATTTAAAGCCTTCTAATTTTACACTCAACTCTGATATAATTCGACAATTCAATAGTCAGAAGTTTAGAGACGCAGACTTAGGAGCTAATAATATAACAGTCGATGAACTAATTAGGAGGAATTATACTTTTGATATACAATACACCCTTAATTATCAACTCACAAATGCATTAAGTTTCAATTTCACATCTTCTAACAACCATATAGTTAGAAATTATTTTATAGATGACGATTTGAATGGAGATCAAGATCCAAGCTTAGATATATGGGACAGATTTTTTGATTTTGGAGATCCTAATAGACACTCCCAACAGCTTGGAATTAATTATCAGTTACCTATAAATAAAATACCTACACTTAGTTTTATAAATGCCAATTATTCTTATACTGGTGATTTCCAATGGAATAAAGGTTCAGATCTTTTTGGGCAACTTACCGTCAATGGTCAAACTTATAATCTAGGAAATTCAATATCAAATGCTAATCAGCATAATTTAAATAGTTCATTTGACATGAGGAAACTTTATCGTTATGTTGGTTTAAAAAAGCCCAGGTCAAATAGGTCATCTTCTAGAGAAAAAATCTCTAGAGGGTTTAATGATGATAATGAAAAAAATAGATCTAGAGGCTCTAGCAAAAAGTTTAATCTAAAAGATTTTGGAATTGGATTACTTTCAAGCATCAACAGGATGCAATTCAATTACTCAGAGAGTAATAGTTCTTTTTTACCTGGATATTTACCAACTCCAGGTTTTGTAGGTACAATAAAACCTACAATTGGTTATACAATGGGCAGTCAAAGAGATGTCCGTAATATTGCAGCTAGAAATGGTTGGTTAACAACCTTTGATCAGTTTAATCAGCAATACACTGAGACTTACAATCAAAATTTGGATTTTTCTATAAATACTGAGCCAATTAATGATTTAAAAATAGATTTTAATGGCGGTAAAACATATGCTTCTAATCTTAATGAAAACTTTAACACAACTGACACTAATTTTGATGGATTGAGTGATACTTATAATTCATTGATTCAAAATACATTTGGTAATTTTAATATTACAACTTCTATTATTCGCACGGCATTTAGTAAAAGCGATGAGTTTGGTTCAGAATCATTTGAGAATTTTAAGGTAAATAGATTAGTTATTGCAAGACGATTAGCTGAAAATTTTTATGGTTCTGAAGCTTATAGTTTAGACGATGAAGGGTACCCACTTGGATTTGGAAAAAATAGTCAATCTGTTTTACTCCCAGCTTTTCTTTCTGCGTATTCTGGTAAAGATGCAAATTCTATTAGCCTGGGTGCTTTTAGAGAGATTCCAATACCAAATTGGAATCTTAAGTATACTGGGTTAATGAGGAATAAATGGTTTAAAAAACATTTCAGGCGATTTTCTCTTACTCATGCTTACAGGGCTTCTTATACAGTTAATCAGTTTAGGACAAATTTAGATTATCAAGCAGCAGATCCAAATATCGATTATGATGAACAAGATCCTAATTCATTAGATCAATCTGGTAACTTTAAATCTAGAACATTATTTAGTAATGTAAATTTAGTAGAACAATTTAGCCCACTAGTTAAGCTTGATTTTGAAATGAAAAATTCTGTTAAACTTTCGGCAGAAATAAAAAAAGATCGTAGTTTGTCACTAAGTTTTGATAATAATTTACTTACAGAGATTCAAGGATATGAGTATGTATTTGGGTTAGGATATAGAATCAAAGATTTAAGAATAAAATCTAAATTAGCTGGTCCAAGAAAAATTATTAAGAGCGATTTAAATATGAAAGCAGATGTTTCGGTTAGAAATAATAAAACAATTGTAAGGTACTTAGATCTAGACAACAATCAGGTAAGTGCAGGGCAAACGATTTGGAGTTTGAGATATGCTGCCGATTATGCATTTAGTAACAATCTAACTGCAATTTTTTATTTTGATTATGCTTTTTCAGAATATGCAATCTCTACTGCCTTCCCTCAGACAACTATAAGATCAGGATTTACATTACGTTATAATTTTGGAAATTAATTTAATAAAATTAAAAAAATGAATATACCAGCTGAATTAAAATTTACTAAAGACCACGAGTGGGTTCATATTGATGGAGACATTTTAACCATTGGGATTACAGACTTTGCACAAAGTGAGTTAGGAGACATAGTTTATGTTGAGGTTGATACAATTGATGAAAAGTTAGATGCTGAGGAGGTTTTCGGTACAGTAGAAGCTGTAAAAACAGTTTCAGATTTATTTGTGCCTGTTTCAGGCGAAGTCATTGAATTTAATGAAGCATTAGAAGACTCTCCCGAAATGGTTAATGACGATCCTTACGGAAAGGGATGGATGATTAAATTGAAATGTGATGATCTTTCAGAAATAGAGAATTTATTGAACGCTGCAGAATATAAGGAGCTAATTGGTGGTTAGAAAGACTGTCATAACCCTATCTACTCTGTTGTATGCATTATTAATAATTTACAGCAGTTTATCAAATTTAAATAATTCAACTCAATTTAAATTTGAACATATGGATAAGGTAATACACTATATGATTTATTCTATTTTTAGTTTATTAGTATATAATACTGCAAAAGTATATAATCTAAAAAAAAGTTTGATAATCACAGTTGTATTAACTATAAGTTTTGGTATAATTATTGAACTTTGTCAATCAATATTAACCACACATAGAAATTTTGAATTATTGGATATTTTTGCAAATGTTTTGGGGACATTGACTATTGCTATATTTCTTAATTCAAAAAAACACTGTTAAAAATTTAAAATCTTCAATGATGTTTATTTTATTTTATTTAATTTAACCCTCTAAAAATTTAATAAATGGAATCAAAGAAAAATCCTAAAGCTGATGTCGGTAAAAACGGATCAATTTACTTTGCTGTAGGTTTAGCACTAATGTTATTTCTAACATATTCTACAATCAACTGGAAGACCTATGACAAGTCTGATATAGATATTGGAAAGCTTAATCTGGATGATGAGCTTGATGAAGAGATTCCAATTATCGAACAAATTATTCCACCGCCACCGCCCCCACCACCTCCAGCAGCCCCAGAAGTTATTGAAGTTGTTGAAGACGAGGAAGAGGTTGAAGAAACGGTTATAGAGTCTACTGAAACTGATCAAGACGAAGAAATCGAGATTGAGGAAATTGAGATAGAAGAAGTTGTAGAAGATGTTGAGGTTCCATTTGCTGTTATTGAAAATGTTCCTGAGTATCCTGGCTGTGAGCGTGGATCAAATGCAGAAAAAAGAAAATGCATGTCAGATAAAATAGCAAAATTTGTACAAAGGAAGTTCAATACCGATTTAGCGGGGGATCTTGGTTTATCTGGTCGTCAACGAATCAGTGTGATTTTTAAGATTGATAAAAACGGGAATGTTACTGGAGTTAGGTCAAGAGCTCCTCACCCAAGACTGGAAAAAGAGGCAGCTCGAGTTATAAATATGTTGCCAAAAATGAAACCTGGCAAGCAAAGAGGAAAACCGGTGATTGTTCCATACTCGTTACCAATAACATTTCAAGTTCAAGACTAAATTAATTTTAAACCGTTCTAAATTTTAGGACGGTTTTTTTAAATATAAATAGTTCTTGTTGAAATCTATAAGCGCTTTACACTTTTTTAGAATATCTGCTCCAATTACACCATCAATTTTTTTCGTATTTATTTCAAAAAAAGCGTTATTTATGGGCGATAGGTCAATAGTAGCAACCTCACATTTTTCCAATTTAAAGTTTCCAAAACTTATTAAATTATTTTTATAAATTTTTGCATCAATACGATTTGGACCTGCTCCTTGAGCTTTAATATTTACAGTAATATTATTTAGTTTGAATTTTTCAATTGAAGTTTGTTCTATAAACGTGTTTGATGCTCCAGTGTCAATAATAAACCATCCTTTCACATTATTAATTTTAGCTATTACTTTAATGTGTTTACTTTTAATGTAATGTAATTTGATTTTATTTTCCAAGATTAATTTATTTTAACAAATATAATATACAAAACAGTACTTTTGTGAAATGATTATAACCGATACACATACACATTTATATAGTGAATCTTTTGATGCTGACAGAAATGAAGTTATTGACAGAGCAATAGAAAACGGTATTACACGTTTTTTTATTCCGTCTATTGACTCTTCTTATATTGAGAGTATGTATGATCTAGAGAAACAGTATCCAGAGCATATTTTTTTAATGGCAGGTCTTCACCCTACTCATGTGAAGCACGATTATAAAAATGAATTAAGTATAATTGTTCGACAGCTTGAACAAAGAAGCTTTTTTGCTATTGGTGAGATTGGAATTGATTTGTATTGGGATAAAACAATGTTAAGGGAACAACAAGACGCTTTTCGCTTTCAAATACAGTTAGCAAAGAAGTATTCATTACCTATAGTAATTCACTGTAGGGATGCATTTAATGAAGTCTTTGAAGTTCTTGAGCTCGAAAAATCTGATGATTTGAAAGGAATATTTCACTGTTTTACAGGTACATTAGAACAGGCAAAAAAAGCAATTTCATATAATATGAAATTGGGGATTGGTGGGGTAGTTACATTTAAAAATGGTAAGATAGATCAGTATTTGTCCAAAATACCAATATCTGAAATTGTATTGGAAACAGATGCACCATATTTATCGCCTACTCCGTTTAGAGGAAAAAGAAATGAGAGTGCATACTTATTGCATATTCTTGAAAAAGTAGCATCTATTTATAAATTACAACGGGATGTTATTGCAAGAATTACTACCCAAAACTCAATTGACATTTTTAAAATTTAATCAAATGGACTCTAAAGTATTATTAATCTATACAGGTGGTACAATTGGAATGATCAAAAAGGCCAGTAATGAAGCTTTGTACCCATTTGATTTTCAAAGCTTATTAAAAAATATACCAGAATTAAAGTTGTTAAATTGTATAATTGATGTTGTGTCATTTGACAACCCTATCGATTCATCTAACGTTAATCTCAATCATTGGATTAAAATTGCTGAAATAATTGAATTACATTATGAATCTCACGACGGATTTGTTGTTTTACATGGAAGTGATACTATGAGCTATTCGTCGTCAGCATTAAGTTTCATGCTTGATAATTTAAATAAGCCAGTTATTTTCACGGGGTCACAATTACCAATTGGAGATTTAAGAACTGATGCTAAAGAGAATTTAATTACATCTATTCAGCTAGCTAGTTTGAAAAAAAATGGTAATCCAGTGATTAAAGAAGTTGGATTGTATTTTGAGTATAAATTATACAGAGCTAACAGGACCACAAAAATTAATGCTGATCATTTTGAAGCATTTACTTCTGCCAATTATCCAGTACTTGTAAATTCAGGAGTTAAACTTAATATACATCATGATTTACTATTTAAAAATAATATTGGAGGAAAACTAAAAGTTCATAAGAAAATGAGTGATTCTGTTGTATTAATAAAATTATTTCCTGGAATTAAAGAACTGACTTTATCTTCTATTTTACAGACACCGAATTTAGAAGGAGTTGTTTTAGAAACATACGGGTCTGGTAATGCTCCTACAGCTAATTGGTTTTTAAACTTAATTAAAGACGCAATTTCAAAAGGAATTTATATTGTAAATGTCACTCAATGTTTTGGAGGAATGGTTCAAATGGGACAATATCAAACCAGTCACAAACTGCAAGAAATGGGAGTTATCTCAGCAAAAGATATGACTACTGAATCTGCTGTGACTAAAATGATGTATTTATTAGGATCAAAAAAACAATCAGAGTTTAAATCAAATTTTGAAACTTCAATTAGAGGGGAATTAAGTTAAAATTAAATTTTATTTACTTTCAGAAGTAAACAATTTTTTATTTATTTGGTGTCTTATTTAAAATTTAGAGAGGTGGCCGAGTGGTCGAAGGCGCACGCCTGGAAAGTGTGTATACGTCAAAAGCGTATCGAGGGTTCGAATCCCTTCCTCTCTGCAAATGTGATGCTAAAAATCAAATAAAAAAAGCATTAGTATAAACTTAGAATGTCTTTTTTTTTATATATTTAGCAACTGTTATTTATTAAAACAAAAATAAATTTAAGATCAATAAAATGAAAAAATTATTTCCAATTTTAGTTATTGCTATTTTAGCAGCTCTTACTCCTGTTAATGCAATTAATAATACAAGTTTAAGTACTGCTGAAACCTCTATCGAGGCCTCCATACAAGATGATACTTCCGTTGCAGAAAAACCTGGATTTCACCAAGAATTAAAAAATAGATTTATTGAAGGTGGTCCTGGATTTATGGGAATTGTTCTTTTGTGTTTAATTTTAGGATTAGCAATAGCAATAGAAAGAATTATATATTTAAACCTTTCAACAACCAATACTTCAAAACTTATCGAAGACGTTGAAGGTGCACTTTCATCCGGAGGGGTTGAAGCTGCAAAAGAAGTATGTAGAGATACTAAGGGGCCAATTGCCTCAATTTTTTACCAAGGCTTAGATAGATCAAGTGAAGATCTTGATGCAGCTGAGAAAGCTGTTGTTGCTTATGGTGGAGTTCAGATGGGACAACTTGAAAAGAATGTTTCTTGGATTTCGTTGTTTATTGCTCTTGCGCCAATGCTTGGTTTCATGGGAACTGTAATTGGTATGATCCAGGCATTTGATAAAATTGAAGCAGCTGGCGATATGCAACCATCTCTTGTTGCTGGGGGTATTAAAGTAGCACTTCTAACAACAGTATTTGGTCTTATTGTTGCAATTATTTTACAAATTTTTTACAACTACATTATTGCTAAAATTGACAGCATTGTCAACAATATGGAAGATGCATCAATTTCTTTGATGGATATTCTTGTGAAAAACAAAAAATAAAGTTCAATAAAATCAAAGTCATATAATTATGGATTTTCAAAAATTATTAAAAATTATTGCCGCAGTGATTGGAGTTATTTCCATTATATTTCTTATAACTATTATTTCTACTGGCGATGATGCGATAAAAGCAGGGGAAAGTTCTAAAAGCGTTAGCTCATACATGTATGTTGCCTATTTCATTTTGGGAGTCGCTGTAGTGTCGGTTATTTATTTTACCGTTTCTAACTTGATTTCTAATGCTTCTGGCCTAAAAAATACTCTTTTATCTATTGGTGCATTTATATTATTATTTCTTGTTTGTTATTTTGTCTTTGCGTCAGGTAATGAGATGGTTCTCAAAGATGGATCAGTATTAACAGTATCCCAATCAAAGTTAGTAGGTGCTGGTTTGTATTTGTTCTATTTTCTTTCTTTCATTGCAGCTGGAACGATGTTGTACTTTGGTGTAAAAAAATCATTAAATAAATAACATGGCTAAACGATCTGCTCCTGAAGTTAATGCTGGTTCAATGGCTGACATTGCATTTTTGCTGTTGATCTTTTTTTTAGTTACAACAACGATAGAGAAAGATTCTGGAATAAACAGAAAATTACCTCCAATGGAAGAAATTGATCCTCCAATAATTAAACAAAAAAATATTTTTACGGTTTTATTAAATGGTAAAGATCAATTGTTGGTTGAAGAAGAGCTAATGGATATTGCTGATTTGAGAAGTGCTGCTGTAGAATTTTTAGACAATAATGGTGATGGATCATGTAATTATTGTTTAGGGAAAAAAGACCAAAGCTCATCTGACAATCCAGATAAGGCTATCATTTCATTAAAAAACGAAAGAGAGACTTCTTATGCGGCATATATTTCAGTTCAAAATGAGTTAGTTGCAGCTTACAATGTATTGAGAAATAGAAGAGCTCTGGATCTTGGCCCTGGGCAAGGTTTTCGTGAGATGAATTTCACTCAAATGCAAAGGAATTATAAAGATGCCCGTTTTGTTGGAAATAAAGAAAAACTTAAAGCTTTGATAGACCAGATTAAATTAGAGTTTCCTCAAAAATTATCAGAAGTTCAGTAATTAATATTAGAATTATATCAAATGTCAAAATTTAAGAAAAAAAAGGACGGAGGGCTACCAGCAATATCAACCGCTTCACTGCCTGATATTGTGTTTATGTTACTTTTCTTTTTCATGGTAGCTACTGTAATGAGAGAAAATTCATTGAAAATTCAAAATTCACTTCCATTAGCTAATCAAGTTGAAAAACTTGATAAGAAAAATCCTGTTAGTTATATCTACATGGGTAAACCAAGTTCTGGTTATGAGAAATTCGGTACGGAAGCACGTATTCAACTTAATGATCAGTTTGCATCACTTTCTGAAGTTAGTGCATTTATTAGCTCAGAGAGATCAGCTCTAAGAGAAGAGTTAATACCATTTCTAACTGTTGCTCTGAAGGTTGACAGAGAAGCTAACATGGGAATAGTTGGAGATGTTAAGCAAGAGCTACGAAAAGTTAATGCTTTGAAAATTAATTATACAACTGGCATTGGAGATGTTGAAGCTAACATGAATTAAGGCCTAACTATACTTATTTTGTAATTGGTATCCTCACTAGGATACCTTTTTTTAATTTGATTAATAATTTTATGAGAACATGTGTGATATTAATTTTTTCACTAATATCGATTTGCGCTAGTGCTCAAGAATACTTTTCAGAAACTTTAGATTCTTTATACAGGGAAGATCAAATTTATTTTGGTGTAACATACAACACTCTTTTTAATACACCTAAGGCGTTTACACAAACTAATTTTTCACCTGGATTTAGCGCTGGTATTATCAGAGATTTTCCAATTAATAAAAAAAGAAATTTAGCCTTAGGTCTTGGCTTAGGCTATGCCTTAAATATTTATGCCCAAAACCTTAAGATAACAAAATTTGAAAATCAAGGCTTTGTGTATGATTTTGTCTCATCTCAAAATTTTAGTAGTAACAGATTTTCTCACCAAGCATTAGAGATACCTTTTGAATTTAGATGGAGAACTTCCAATGCTATTAATTATAAGTTTTGGCGTTTATACCTAGGAGTAAAAGCGTCTTATATTTTCGGATCAAAATCATATTTTAAATCTGAAAATCAAACTTTATCATATGATGATTTGGATTTTAATAAGTGGCAATATGGTATGACACTTAGTGTAGGATATAATAATTGGAATGCTTTTATATATTATGGGTTAAATTCTATTTTTAACAATGCTTATTTTAATTCCCTTCCTATTGAAGCCCGAAGTTTAAAAATAGGGTTAATTTTTTATATATTATAAAATGCATACTTTAACCTCTATATTTAATTGGCGGAAAAGTACAAAAAATACATTTTTATATACCTAGCTCTTATCCCAAAATTTAGTAATTTTGCCCATTAATAAAATATAATGAGTGCAGTTTTCCCAGAATACAAAGGATTAAATTTATCTAAGATAGCAGAAAATATGCTGTCTTATTGGGAGGATAATCACATTTTTCAGAAAAGTATTTCTTCAAGAGATGGAGAAAAACCATATGTTTTTTTTGAAGGGCCACCTTCTGCAAATGGACTTCCCGGAGTTCATCACGTTTTAGCTCGAACAATAAAAGATATTTTTCCAAGATACAAGACTATGAAAGGTTTTCAGGTTAAAAGGAAAGCCGGATGGGATACACACGGTCTTCCTGTTGAACTTGGAGTAGAAAAAGAATTAGGTATAACAAAAGAAGATATAGGTAAAACTATTTCAATAGAAGATTACAATTCTGCATGTCGAAAAGCAGTTATGCAATACACAGATATTTGGAATGATTTAACCCAAAAAATGGGATATTGGGTTAATATGGATGATCCTTATGTTACCTATGATTCTAAATACATGGAAAGTGTTTGGTGGTTGTTGAAAGAAATATACAATAAAAACCTTCTTTACAAAGGGTATACAATCCAACCTTATTCTCCAAAAGCTGGAACTGGACTTAGTTCACATGAGTTAAATCAGCCAGGCACATATCAAGATGTAACTGATACAACAGTAGTTGCTCAATTTTTAGCTAAAAGAGAGAGTTTGCCAGAAAATCTAAAGTTACACGAGCAAATATATTTTTTAGCATGGACTACTACACCTTGGACATTGCCAAGTAATACTGCACTAACTGTTGGAAATAAAATTGAATATGTACTTATTAAAACTTTTAATCAGTATACATTTGAGCCAATCAATGTTGTATTGGCAAAGGCTTTAGTGTCAAAACAATTTTCAGGAAAATATAAGTTAGTAAATGATGTTACAGAACTTAAAAACTTTACTACTTCTGATAAGGTAATTCCATATTTAGTATTAGAATCAATTTTTGGCTCAGAGCTTGTTGGAATAAAATATTATCAATTACTAGATTACGCTCAGCCTTATCACAGTCCTGAGAATGCTTTTAGAATTATATCTGGAGATTTTGTAACTACAGAGGACGGAACGGGTATTGTTCATACTGCACCAACCTTTGGAGCAGATGACGCAATAGCAGCTAAGCAAGCAACTCCAGAAATCCCACCAATGTTAGTAAAAGATGAATTTGAAAATTTAGTTCCACTTGTAGATTTTCAAGGCCGTTTTAGAAAAGAGGTTATCGATTTCGCAGGGCAATATGTGAAAAATGAATATTATCCCGAAGGTAAAGCCCCTGAAAAATCTGTTGATATTCAAATCGCCATTAAATTAAAGATTGAAAATAAAGCTTTTAAAGTTGAAAAATATAAACACAGTTATCCAAATTGTTGGAGGACTGATAAACCAATTTTATATTATCCTCTAGATTCGTGGTTTATAAAAATATCTGAAGTTAAGGATAGAATGTTCGAACTTAACAAAAATATTAATTGGAAACCTAAAAGTACGGGAGAAGGGCGTTTCGGGAACTGGCTTGCAAGTGCTAATGACTGGAATCTATCTCGATCTCGATATTGGGGAATTCCTCTTCCAATATGGAGAACCGAAGATGGCAATGAAGAGATTTGTATTGGGTCTATCAATGAACTTAAAAGTCAAATTAAAAAATCTATCTCTTCTGGCGTTATGTCTGAAGAAATTTATTCAGATTTTGTAATAGGGGATTATTCGGATGATAATTATTCAAAAGTTGATCTACATAAGAATATAGTAGATAATATTGTTTTAGTTTCTAAATCTGGTAAGCCCATGTATCGTGAAAAAGATTTAATTGACGTTTGGTTTGACTCAGGCAGTATGCCATATGCTCAATGGCATTATCCATTTGAGAACAAAGATTTGATAGATGAAAATAAATCTTTCCCAGCAGATTTTATTGCTGAAGGTGTTGATCAAACTAGAGGTTGGTTTTATACTCTTCATGCTATTGGAACTATTGTTTTTGATTCTGTCGCTTATAAAAATGTTGTTTCAAATGGTCTAGTTTTAGATAAAAATGGACAAAAGATGTCAAAAAGATTAGGCAACGCTACAGATCCTTTTGATACCCTTGAGACTTTTGGCCCTGACGCCACGCGATGGTACATGATAAGTAATGCGAATCCATGGGATAATCTTAAGTTCGATATAGATGGTATTGACGAAGTTAAGCGCAAATTTTTTGGAACGCTTTATAACACCTATGCGTTTTTTACTTTATATGCTAATATTGATGAATTTAATAATTCAGAAAAACAAATACCATTAAAAAATCGTCCTGAAATTGACCGTTGGATTATTTCAGAGCTGAATTCGTTAATCAAAAATGTGGATAAATTTTATGAAGATTATGAGCCTACCAAAGCTGCACGCGCTATTTCATTTTTCACACAAGAGCTTTTAAGTAACTGGTATGTAAGACTAAGCAGAAGACGTTTTTGGAAAGGCGAATATGAAACTGATAAAATATCAGCATATCAAACTTTATTTAATTGTTTAATAACAATATCAAAATTAAGTGCACCAATAGCTCCATTTTTTATGGATCGTATGTTTCTAGATTTAAATAATAAAACAAATTTTGAAGAATTTGAAAGCGTCCATTTGTCAAATTTCCCTGTTGCTAACAAAGATTTAATTGACAAAGATTTAGAGAAAAAAATGAGTCAAGCGCAAATAATTTCTTCTTTAGTACTGTCTTTAAGGGCTAAAGAGAAAATTAAAGTAAGACAGCCTTTGCAAAAAATTATGATTCCTGTTTATTCTCAAAAACATAAGCAAGAAATAATTGCTATTTCAAGTTTGATTAAGCAAGAGGTCAATGTCAAAGAGGTTGAAGTTTTAGAAGAAGAGTCAGAAATTTTAGTAAAAAGAATTAAACCAAATTTTAAAGCATTAGGACCACGTTTTGGTAAGGATATGAAATTAGTTGTAACAGCGATAGAACAACTTAATTCAGAAGATATTCAGAAAATTGAAGAAAAAGGCGCTATAGAACTTGAAATTAATGGAAAAAGTATTACATTGAATTTAGATGATGTAGAAATCTCTTCACAAGATATTGAAGGATGGTTAGTTGCCAATCAAGGTTCTGTTACTGTAGCCCTTGATATAACTGTTTCAGATTCATTGAAACAAGAAGGAATAGCAAGAGAACTTGTGAATAGAATTCAAAACTTAAGAAAGAATTCAGGTTTTGAAGTTACAGATCATATTGACATTTGTATTTTAGATAACAAAAATATTACAAATGCGGTTTTAAATAATTTAGATTATATAAAAATTGAAACCTTAACAAAAAAATTAGAATTGGTAAATAAACTTGATGATGGAATTGAAATTGATTTTGACGGAATTTCTACCAAGTTATTAGTAACATTAAATAAATAAAAAAGGCTATGGAAACAACCAACAAATATTCCGATAAAGAGCTAGAAGAATTTAAATCACTCATTTTAAAGAAAATTGAAAAAGCGCAACATGATTTAGAACTCATCAAGAGTGCTTATATGAACGACTTAAATAATGGGACAGAAGATACCTCGCCTACATTTAAAGCCTTCGATGAAGGAAGTCAAGTAATGAGTAAGGAATCTAATGCTCAGTTAGCAATTAGACAAGAAAAATTTATTAGAGATTTAAAAAATGCTTTAATAAGAATTCAAAACAAGACTTATGGTGTGTGTAGAGTAACGGGGAAATTAATAAATAAAAAGCGATTAGAGCTCGTACCGCATGCTACTTTGAGTATAGAGGCAAAGAATATGCAGAAGTAGATTAATTTCAAACTTAAAACTAATTAAATCTATAAATTTTATTTGGTGTTATGCAATAATCTAAAGGTATATCTTTTGAATTGATATCATTAATTAATTCATCCTCTGCTTGAAAAAAAGATAATCCAACTTTTATTGCATCTGGGCACTTTTTTAAGAAAACATCGTAAAATCCTTTACCATAACCAATCCGATTCCCTTGAGTATCAAATGCTAAAAGAGGAATGAAAATTACTTCAAGTTTTGACTCATTTACTTGTAAACCATTTTCAGGCTCAGGGATATTCCAATTATTTTTTTTAATAATAGTATTATCTGTTAACAGATAATGCGTCATCTCGCATTTAAAAAAATCTGCTTTGGGAATAATTATATTTTTATCTTTTCCAAATAAAATAGTTATCAGTGGCTCCGTATTTACTTCTTTTAAGTTTTGAATGGAAAAAAATATGTGATAAAAATCTTTGTTCCAAATGGGAATTTTAAGAGCTTGATTTGCAATTTTAAAACTTAATTTATCAATTTCTCTAAAACTTAATAATTGACGTTTTAATCTGTAAATTTCCCTTATTTTTTTTTTCAACATAGCATTAATCTTTTCAATTGTTATAAATTAATTGAATAAATTTTTCGTTAGTATTTGTTTCTTTCAACAAATGTTATAATTGCTTTCGCTATGTTTTTTTGAGTAGCCCCCTCAATACCTTCTAAACCAGGAGTTGAATTTATTTCAAGGACCAAAGGGCCTCTTTTAGATTGTAAAAGATCGACACCGCATATGGGAAGTTTTAATTGTCTTGCAGATTTTATAGCAATTTTTAATTCAGGTTCAGACATCCTGTAATATTCAAATGTCCCCCCTCGGTGAAGATTAGACCTAAACTCTCCAGGCTTTCCAATACGTTTCATTGCCCCTATTACTTGTCCATCAACTATTAAGGCTCTAATATCAACTCCTTTAGCTTCTGAAATATATTCCTGCACTAAAGCTCTTGCTTGTAATCCATTAAAAGCTTCAAGAACTGATTCAGCAGCATTTTTTGATTCAGCCAAAACCACTCCTAAGCCTTGAGTTCCCTCTAGTAATTTTATTACAACTGGAGTGCCACCAACGTGATCAATAACTTCATTTACGTCTCTTGAGTAATTAGTGAAAACAGTTTTTGGCATATCAATACCTCCTTTAGATAAGTGTTGAAAGCTTCGGAGCTTATCTCTAGACCTTATTATTGAATCTGAAGATACTGTAGAGAAAATATTCATCATCTCAAATTGACGTACAACAGCACATCCATAAAAAGTAACTGATGCACCAATCCTAGGTATAATAGCATCAACATAGTCAAGGTATTTATCTCTGTAGTATATTGTAGGTTTTTCCTTTTCAATTATCAAATCACAATTTAATGGATCAATTACCTCGACAAAATGACCTCGATCTTCAGCTTCTTCAACAAGTCTTTTTGTAGAGTATAAGTTTCTATTTCTAGATAAAATTACAATATTCATCTTCCAATGGTCAAAATTTTAAACAATATACTAAAAAAGAACAATTGAATTTAACATGTATTTTTTACATTACTAAGATTTAATATACCTTTGATGAAATGGATAATATTGGTATTAAAATACAACTTACAACAATCCCTGAAACTCCTGGGGTGTACCAGTTTTATGATTCTGATGAAAAAGTTATTTATGTTGGTAAAGCCAAAAATTTAAAAAAGAGAGTTAAGTCTTATTTTACAAAAAAACATGATGATGCAAAAACTAGTTTATTAGTTAAGAAAATAACTAATATTAAATATGTAATTGTTGAAAGCGAAACTGATGCATTATTACTTGAAAATAATCTTATAAAAAAATATCAGCCTAAGTACAATGTATTACTAAAAGATGATAAATCATATCCATGGGTTTGCATAAAAAACGAACGATTTCCAAGAGTGTTTATTACACGCCGTGTAATCAAGGATGGGTCAGAATATTTTGGACCATACTCAAATGTTAAGGTTGCAAATACAATTATAAGTTTGATTAAATCAATTTATCCAATAAGAATAGAGAGTTACAATTTTTCTCAGCGACAAATCAATAATTCTGATGAGGAAATTTTTTTAAAAACACATTCACACAAAGGTAATTTTCTTGTTTTGGGATTTTCAAAAAAACCAAAATTGATGACTAGTGATTATATAAATGAAAAACAATACAAGACAAATATCTCCTTCGTCAAACAAATCTTAAACGGCAAGCTTGGAGAAATTAAAAAAAACCTTAGAGATGAAATGTTGAAGTTTTCGAATCAAAATAAGTTTGAAGAAGCTCAAAGTTTTAAGGAAAAAATTATAATCTTAGAGAATTATCAATCTAAATCAACAATTGTAAATCCAAATATTAATAATGTTGAAGTATATACTATAATAAGTGATGAGTCGTATGCTTATGTGAATTTTTTACAGCTTTCGCACGGATCCATAATTCGTGCTCACACATTGGAGATGAAAAAAAAGCTAAAAGAATCGGATAAGGAATTATTGTTATTAGCTATAACTGAGATACGTCAAAGGTTCGAATTAAAAACAAATGAAATATTTTTACCTTTTAAGTTGGATTTACCTTCAAATTTTAAAGTTTCAGTGCCAAAAGTTGGTGATAAAAAACATTTGATAGATTTATCACTAAGAAATGCTAAGTATCATAGGCTTGAGAAATTAAAGCAAGTTAAAATAACCGATCCAGATAGGCATGTCAAAAGGATTATGACACAAATGAAATCTGATTTGAGACTTAAAGAAATTCCTACACATATTGAGTGTTTTGATAACTCTAATATTCAAGGTACAAATCCAGTTGCTGCATGTGTAGTATTTAAAAACGGTAGACCTTCAAAAAAAGATTACCGACACTTTAATATAAAGTCTGTTGAAGGTCCTGATGATTATGCTTCTATGGAAGAGGTTGTATTCAGGCGCTATAAGCGTTTATTGGACGAACAAAAACCTTTGCCACAACTCATCATTATAGATGGGGGCAAAGGCCAGCTTTCCGCAGCTTTAAAAAGTTTAGATTTGCTTGAACTACGTTCAAAAATCGCTATTTTGGGAATCGCCAAGAGATTAGAAGAATTGTTTTATCCAAATGACCCAATTCCGCTATATTTAGATAAAAAAAGTGAAACTTTGAAAATAATTCAACAGCTAAGAAACGAGGCACATCGATTCGGAATAGAACATCACCGAAATAGGCGTAGTAAATCTGCTTTGATTTCTGAGCTTGAAACTGTTAGTGGTATTGGAGAGAAAACAAGAGTTCAATTATTAAAGGCATTTAAATCAGTGCAAAGAGTGTCATATGCTAAAATTGATGAATTAGAACAAGTTATAGGAAAATCAAAAGCACTGAAAGTTTACAATTATTTTAATTCAAAAAATGAGTCTAAAATTTAAGTTACTAAGTTTTATTTTCTTTGCTACTGTAGTGTGTTTTGGCCAAGAAAAACTTCCTCAAAATCCTCGTGTTGGATTAGTACTAAGTGGTGGTGGTGCCAAAGGGTTGGCTCACATTGGTGTTTTGAAGGTTATGGACAGTCTTGGAGTTAGGATTGATTATATAGGCGGAACGAGTATGGGAGCTGCTGTTGGAGGGTTATACGCATCGGGCTATACTGCAAAGCAATTAGATTCAATTTTTAAGGAAATTGATTTTGATATATTACTTGGAGATAAGGTTCCAAGACCTTCGAAGACATTTCAAGAGCGTAAAAATTTTGAAAAATATGGTATTTCTTTGCCAATAGAAAATTTTAAAATTCAGTTACCATCTTCAATTTCAAGAGGACAGAATTTATTCAATTTATTTACAAGACTTACGCTGGATGTAAGTTCAATATCTGATTTTAACAGTCTTCCAATTCCATTTTATTGTATGGCTACTGATATGGAAACAGGGTCACCAGTAATTTTAGATAAAGGTAATTTAGCAGAAGCAATTTTGATAAGTAACACATTGCCTAGCTTGTTTCAACCAGTTCGATATAATGGTAGGTTGTTGATGGATGGAGGAATTTCAAATAATTATCCAATTGAGTATCTGTTAGCAAAAGACTTGGATTTTATAATTGGAGTAAGTGTGGAAGATAACCTTCTTTCAAAAGAAGAAATAAAAACAATATCAGATATATTTACACAAATAAATAATTTCAGGTCAATAAATGATTTAAATGCAAAAATTGATCAAACTGATATGTTTATTAAACCAGATATTGACAATTTTTCAATTATCTCTTTTAATAAGGGTGGCGAGATAATTAAAAACGGTGAAGTTTCAACTCTCTTTTTTTTAGATCAACTTAAATCTATTGCAAAAAAACAAAATTTTAAAAGAGAGTCGAAGAACAGAAAACCTTTGGACACTTTAAATTTTAATAAAATTAAAATTTTAGGGAATAAAAAATATACAGACTCATATGTTTTTGGTAAACTGCGTTTTAGAAGAAATGAAAAAGTAAGTTTTGATGATTTTAATACTGGGGTTAATAATTTATTAGCTACAAATAATTTTGATAGTTTCCGTTATAAATTTACACCAGTTTCTCAAAACACTTATAATTTAACAGGTTATATTGATGAATCAACAGACACTAAATTATTGAAGTTGGGTATTCATTATGATCAACTTTTAAAAAGTTCAGTACTATTAAATTTTACTAAGAAACAGTTATTGTTGAAAAATGATGTTTTATCTCTTGACTTCATTTTGGGTGACAATTCAAGGTTTAATTTTGATTATTACATTGATAAAGGGTTTTATTGGAGCATAGGATTTAATTTTAATTACACAGGGTTCAAATACGACATTGACCCCTTGTTTTTTGATGAGTCGCATACTGTAATTTCTGATAATATAGTGCCAATTAATATTCAGGATTTTAAAGCAAGTTTTTTTGTTGAAACTTTAATAAATAGAGACATTTCATTTAAAATTGGAACTACTTATAATAATTTAGAAATAGAGCGGACTAATTCTATATTTTCCAACAATTCAGAAAATGATTTAAATAAGATAGAGAATAGTAATTTTATAAGTTTAAATACTCAACTAAAATATGATACTTTGGACAATATCTTTTTTCCAACTTCAGGAGGATTATTTCAATCAAATGGTGATTTGTATTTGTCGGCATCCGAATATAATAATTACAGTCAGTTCCTAAGCTTAAAAGTCCATGCAGCAAAAGCTTTCTCAATTAACGATAACATATCACTTTTGAGTGGATTTGAAGGTGGTTTTCGTATAGGTGATGACAATGTTTCAACATTAAACTTCGGTCTCGGTGGGTATTCTCGAAATCAAATAAATAATTACTCAACTTTATATGGATATGATTTTTTTAGCTTATCGGGGAATAGTTATTTTAAAGCTTATTTTAATATTGATTATGAGGTTGTAAAACGACATCATATAAATTTTATAACAAATTTTTCTAACATTGGAGATTCTATTTTTAGCAGTGATGAATGGTTGGATTTATCATCATTTTATGGATATTCTTTAGGGTATGGTTTAGAGACAATGTTTGGTCCAATTGAGGTAAAATATCATTGGTCTCCGGTTAGTAAATTTGACGGTGTTTTTGTGAATTTGGGATATTGGTTTTAATAAAGTTACTTTTTTTTCATAAATTTGTATATGGTTCTTTATTGGAATGATCTCTTATTATTGCTTCACTTTTTTCTCAAGAGAAATCCTGAATAAGTCTAATATTTAGCCCTTATTTGAACTTATCCACTTCGTATATTTTTCTAACATAAATTTTTTAAAATGCCATTTTATCACAAGCTTGGAAATATCCCTCACAAGAGACACACTCAGTTTGAAAAACCTGGTGGGGGCTTTTATTATGAACAACTTTTTGGGACTATTGGATTTGATGGGATGTCTACAAATTCATATCACGAACAGCGCCCAACACAAGTAAAATCTATTGGTGATAGATATAGTATTGCTCCCAAAATAGCTAAGACTAACAATATTCAATCCTACAAATTAAGAGGTTTTGAGGTTTCGCCTAAAAATGATTTTTTAGAAAGCAGAACCATAATATTAACAAATAATGATTGTAATATTATTTTAGCAGCACCTAAAGAATCTCTCACTTCATACTACTACAAAAACTCTGATGCTGATGAGCTAATTTTTATACATAAAGGTTCAGGAAAACTTAGAACTATGTTTGGAAATTTAGATTTTAAATATGGAGACTATTTAATAATTCCAAGAGGTGTTATTTATCAAATTCAGTTTAATAATAAAGACAATAGATTATTTATTTTAGAATCATACAATCCAATATATACTCCTAAGAAATATAGAAACTGGTTTGGCCAACTGTTAGAACACTCTCCATATTGTGAAAGAGATATTAGACGCCCCAATGAACTTGAAACTTATAACGAAAACGGAGATTTTAAAATAAAAATAAAAAAACAAAATGAAATAATTGAAATGATATATGCATCGCATCCTTTTGATGTAGTTGGATATGACGGTTTTAATTACCCTTATGCTTTTTCAATTCATGATTTTGAGCCAATTACTGGAAGAATTCATCAGCCGCCACCAGTTCATCAAACTTTTGAAACCAGTGCATTGGTAGTTTGCAGCTTTGTTCCCCGGCTTTATGATTATCATCCAAAGTCAATTCCAGCACCATATAATCACAGCAATATTGACAGCGATGAAGTTTTATATTATGTAGATGGTGATTTTATGAGTAGAAATGATGTTAAGCCAGGTCACATTTCTTTACATCCTGCAGGAATACCTCATGGGCCTCACCCTGGGGCTATGGAGCGGAGTATTGGATTAGTTGACACAAAAGAACTAGCAGTTATGGTAGATACGTTTAAGCCGCTTGCAGTTACAGAAGAGGCTTTAAAAATCGCTGATAATAATTATTATAAATCCTGGTTGAATAAATAATTAAACTATAAATTTCTATTTATGAGTAAAACATTAAAATCTGTAGATTATGGACTTGAGAAAATCTTTGAAGGTGCTCAAGATTTTTTACCACTTTTAGGTACTGATTATGTAGAACTTTATGTAGGTAATGCAAAGCAAGCAGCTCATTTTTATAAAACTGCTTTTGGATTTCAGTCACTAGCATATAAAGGACTTGAAACAGGCTCTAGGGATGAGGTGAGTTATGTGCTTAAGCAAGGAAAAATAAGATTAGTTCTTACCTCTCCGCTAAATAGTAAGTCTCCAATAAATGATCATTTAAGAAAACATGGTGATGGAGTAAAAGTTATAGCTTTATGGGTTGATAACGCTACTTCAGCTTATAATGAGACAATTAAGCGTGGTGCTAAATCGTATTTTAAACCTAAAACAATCAAAGATGAATTTGGAACAATTACATCATCAGGAATTTATACATATGGAGAAACAGTACACGTTTTTGTAGAGCGAAAAAAATATAAAGGTATATTTTTACCCGGATATGAGAAATTGGATTCAGATTATAACCCTCCAAGCTCAGGTCTAAAGTTTATAGATCATATTGTTGGTAATGTAGGTTGGGGTCAAATGGACAAATGGGTCAAGTGGTACGAAGATGTAATGGGATTTGTAAATTTTTTATCTTTTGATGATAAACAAATTCATACAGAGTATTCTGCATTAATGAGTAAAGTAATGAGTAATGGTAATGGACGCATAAAGTTTCCAATTAATGAGCCAGCTGAGGCTGAGAAACGTTCTCAAATCGAAGAATATTTAGATTTTTACGAAGATTGTGGAGTTCAGCACTTAGCTGTAGCAACTGACGATATAATTGAAACCGTAAAGCAATTAAGAAGAAATGGAGTTGAGTTTCTTCCTCCTCCTCCTTCAGCTTATTACGAAGCCATCCCAACTCGCTTGGGAGATCACATGAAATTAATGAAGGAAGATATTTCAGCACTTCAGGAACTTTCTATTTTAGTTGATGCAGATGAAGAAGGTTATTTATTACAGATATTTACCAAACCTATTCAAGATAGACCAACATTATTTTTTGAAATTATACAAAGAATGGGTGCAAAGGGATTTGGAGCAGGTAATTTCAAAGCTCTTTTTGAATCTATTGAGCGTGAACAAGCTAATAGGGGTACACTTTAATACTAAGTTGATAAATACGCATTTACTTACTTTCAGATTTAAAATAATAATTGCAAATTTGTAAGGAGTTTTCTTCTTATTTCACATGAAAAAGTCTTTAACGTTACTATTTTTTATTTTAGGATTAAATTTTCCCTTAGTCCAGGCTCAGAATTCATTTAAAACTGGAGAATGGCTGAAATTCAGGATGAGTTATAGCGGTTGGGTAAAAGCAGGTTATTCAACATTACATGTCAAGGACGCCTTATATAAAAATGATTCAGTATATCACGTAATTGGAAAAGGAAAAACAACTGGCCCTATAAAATGGTTTTACAAGGTTAATGATCGATTTGAGAGCTATTTTGATAAAGAATCTTTAAAGCCTTTTAAATTCGTAAGAAAAACTTATGAAGGAGGACACACAAAAAATAGGATAGTTGAATTTGATTACAATAATAACATTGCCCTAACTAATGATTTAAAAGCCAAAAGAATTATAAAAACTCCGATTGGGAGTGATATTCAGGATATGATTTCTGCCTATTATTTTGTTAGAAATAATTATAAGTCAGAAGAGATTAAAATTGGTGAAGTAATTGAACTTAATATGTTCTTTGATAATGAAATTTTTAAATTTAAACTTAAGTTTTTAGGTCATTCAAAATTGAAAACTAAATTTGGTTATGTAAAGTGTTTGAAATTTAGACCTTATGTTATGGCTGGTCGAGTTTTTAAAGAAGAAGAGAGTGTTACCTTGTGGGTAAGTGCTGATAAAAATAAAATTCCTCTAAAAATTAAGGCTGATCTGAGAGTTGGTTCTATCGTTGCTGACTTAGAGGCCTTCAAAGGCTTAAGCCATCCGTTTAAAATACAACTTTAAGATGTTCATATGAAACAAAAAACAAAGGAACTAATTGATGCACTAGAAAAAAAATATAGTGAACTAGATCAAGATAAAAATAATTATTTAGAAGGTTTACTTCATAGTAAAACTTTAAATTATTGGGATTACATTCAAACGGATGCTTTGCTCAATCTACAAATCCAAAGAACAAATTTTCCCGACGAGATGGTTTTTATTGTATACCATCAAATAAATGAATTGATTTTTAAAATGATCTTATGGGAACTTGAGCAAATAGCTAAATCATCTGTCCTTGAAGTTGAATTTTTCACAGATAAACTCATGCGGATTAGCCGATATTTTGATATGTTAACATCTTCATTTAGTATAATGAAAGATGGGATGGATGTTGAACAGTATAATAAGTTTAGACTTTCATTATCACCAGGGAGTGGATTCCAAAGTGCACAGTATAGAAAAATAGAATTCGCATCAACGGAATTAATTAATTTAATAGATCACAGGTTTAGAAAAACTATAAACAGGGATACTCCTTTTGAAAATGCATTTGAACATTTATATTGGCAAGCTGCGGGTAAAGATTATAAAACTTCCAAGAAATCTATTTTACTTACAAATTTCGAAAAGCGTTATAAAGAAGAATTTATCACCTTTATGAAGGTATATAACACTAAAAATCTATGGTCTCGGTATAAGGAACTTTCTAAAGAAGATCAAACTAATAAATCTCTTGTGCAAGCTATGAGACATTATGATTATACTGTAAATATAACTTGGGTAATGGGGCACTACAATACAGCGAAACATTATATCTTATCATCGTCTGGGGGAGGCGAAGCAACTGGTGGTAGTCAGTGGCAAAAATATATGCACCCAAAGCATCAAAAAAGAATATTTTTTCCTGAACTTTGGACCTCTGAAGAAATAGATAAATGGGGACATGAAGTTTAAAATTAATTCTTCTTTTTTTAATTTAAGATTTTTTCTTTTTGGATCTATCCTCTTTTTACTATTTATCATAGTCAAAAATTGTGTTTTTTCAGAAAATCAAAAGGACTTATCCAAAAAAATAATTTACCCAGTAAATGAAAAATTTGGGTATAATTTCAATAATTTTAATGTAGTTTATGATACTGTAAAAAATGGAGATAGTTTTGGTAAAATATTAGAGAAGAATAATCTATTCTATCCAAGAATTCATCATATTAGTGAAGAAACTAAAAAAGTTTTTGATATTCGACAACTAAGAATTGGCAAGCCCTACATGTTATTGTTCTCAAAAGATGAGGTAAAAAAAGAGCCATTAGCTTTTATTTATGAAAAAAATAAGATTGAATATCTAGTAGTTGAGTTTTGTGACTCAATAAAGGCATATAAGGAAAGTAAGCCTGTTAACATTATTGAGAAAGAAGCTTACGGAACAATTGATAATAATTTATCGGAAACAATGGAAGCACAAGGTCTTCCAATACAGTTAATTTATGATATGTCGGATGATATTTATGCATGGACAATTGATTTTTTCAGGCTCCAAAAAGGGGATAATTTTAAAGTAATATACAGAGAGCGATTTGTAGATGACAGTATTTATGCTGGGATTGAAGCAATTGATGCAGCTTATTTCCAGCATAAAGGAGAGGAGATTTATGCATTTAACTATTTAACTCCAGATTCAAAAAACAGTACTGATTATTATGATGATATGGGTAAAAGTCTTCAAAAGGCTTTTTTAAAAAGCCCAATTAAATTTAGCCGCATTTCCTCAAGATATAATTTAAAAAGACGAATAAAGCTTTATGGAAATAGAGTAAGACCTCATAAAGGGACAGATTTTGCTGCTGCTATAGGCACACCAATTTTAGCTACAGCAAGCGGAACTGTAACAGAGTCTGCTAGAAAAGGGGGCAATGGTAATTATGTGAAAATTAGACACAATTCAACTTATTCAACACAATATTTACATATGAGCAAGCGTATGGTGAAAGTTGGTGATTATGTTAGTCAAGGAGATGTAATCGGCAAGGTTGGAATGACAGGAAATACAAGTGGACCACATGTATGTTATCGTTTTTGGAAAAATGGGCGACAGGTAGATCCATTTAGGCAAAAGTTACCTGATGCAAAAGCTCTTTCAAAAACCTATAAACCCGATTTTCTTAGCTATATTGCACCTTTAAAAGAAAGATTAGATTTAATAAATTAATTCATTAAATAAATGAGCCTAGAATCAATAAATCCAACAAAAACTGTAGCATGGAAAAAGCTTGAATCCCATTTTGAATTAATTAAAGATCAACATATGAAAGATTGGTTTTCAATTAATTCAAAAAGAGCAACAGAAATGTCTATTAGTTGGGAAGATTTTTTTCTTGATTATTCTAAAAATAGAATTAACGAAGAAACCATTTCTTTGTTTCAAGATCTAGTTGATGAAATAAAACTTTCTGATGCAATTTCTAAATATTTTAATGGCGATAAAATAAACCAAACAGAAGGCAGGGCAGTTCTTCATACTGCATTAAGAGAAAAAAGTTCAACTGAGGTTAAGGTTAATGAACAAAATATTATCCCTGGAGTTTTTAAGGTAAAAGAAAAAATAAAAGATTTTTCTGGAAAGATAATTAGCGGTGAATTAAAGGGATTTACAGGTAAACCCTTTAGCGATGTTGTAAATATTGGTATTGGAGGTTCAGATCTTGGGCCAGCAATGGTTGTAGACTCTTTAACCTACTATAAAAATCATTTAAATATTCATTTTGTGAGCAATGTTGATGGTGATCATGTAAATGAGGTTTTAAAAAAGCTTAACCCAGAAACAACACTTTTTATAATAGTTTCTAAAACATTTACGACCCAAGAAACCATATCTAACGCAACCACAATTAAGAAATGGTTTTTACAATATGCATCTGAGCCTGATATCGCAAAGCAATTTGTTGCAGTATCTACAAATATTGAAAGTGTTAAGGCCTTCGGTATTGATTCAAAAAATATTTTTCCTATGTCGGATTGGGTTGGAGGGCGTTTTTCATTATGGAGTGCTGTAGGATTGAGTATCAGTCTAGCTGTAGGGTTTAAAAATTTCAATGATTTATTAAGCGGGGCTCATAAAATGGATGTGCATTTTAGAACTGAACCATTTAAAAAAAATATTCCAATGATACTGGCATTGATTAGTATTTGGTATAATAATTTTTTTAATGCTGAAAGTGAAGCTATAATTCCTTACACACAATACCTTAATCAGTTTGCTACATATTTGCAACAAGCTATAATGGAAAGTAATGGTAAAAGTATAGACAGAAGTGGAAATAAAATCTCCTACCAAACTGGTAATATTATTTGGGGGGAACCGGGAACTAATTCTCAACATGCTTTTTTCCAACTAATTCACCAAGGCACTAAGTTAATTCCAGCAGATTTCATAGGTTTTATGAAATCTTTACACGGAGATATGGATCATCAAGATAAGTTAATGTCAAATTTCTTTGCCCAAACAGAGGCTTTATTAAATGGTAAAACTAAAGAAATTGTAAATGATGAGGGGACAGAACTAAAAATTGTTCCTTTTAAAGTTTTTGAAGGGAACCGTCCTACAAATACACTTTTAATAAAACAATTAAACCCTGAAAGTCTTGGGAAACTTATTGCAATGTATGAGCACAAGATATTTGTGCAAGGAATTGTTTGGAACATATTTAGCTATGATCAATTTGGAGTTGAGCTAGGAAAGCAATTAGCAGGAAATATCCTTGAAGAGTTTTCAAGTAATGGTTCTAAAAAACATGATGCATCAACAGCACAGCTAATAAAATTATATAAGAATAGTCGCTGATTTTGTTTATTAATTAGTGTTCAATTTAAATCATGTAATTTTGTATAAATAAATTAAAATATAAAATGATTAAAACATTTCATTCTTACTGGGCTTATTTAGTTTTGATAGTTCTTGCTTTTGCAGTATTAAAAGCTTTTTTTGGTTTTCTTTCAAAGAAGGAGTATACTCCAAAAATGTTTCAACTAGCGCTACTCACTCTTATTGTAACTCATATTCAATTTTTAATTGCAATTGTATTATACTTTACCTCTAGCAGGTTTTCACTTTGGGCAGATGTTGGGATTTCAGAGGTAATGAAAACATCTGTTCACCGTTTATATTTAGTTGAACATCCATTTGTAAACATATTGGCGATAGCAATAATAACAATTGGATATTCAAAGCACAAACGAAAAAGATTATCAAACTCAAAATTTAAAACCCTATCGATTAGCTATCTAATAGCTTTTGTATTGATTCTTTCAAGAATACCTTGGGATGTTTGGCCAGAAATTTTTAGTTAATTTCCTTGATTAAATGAACATATACGGGGAAATGATCGCTGTACCCATTGGTAAAACCTCCCCACGAAAAACTTCTAAATGGATACCCCTTATATTGTCCTTTTTTAGTAATTAAGAATTGTTCATTAAAAATTCCTGCTTTATAAAATCTAAATGACGAATAATCATTTTCTAGAAGGGATTTTGAAACAATTATTTGATCAAAAAGACTCCAGGCATCTCTATATGCATTAGAGCCAAGCCCTTTCTTAAAAAATGATTCCATAGGATTAAAAAGGCCTTTATAACCAACCTTGGATTTATCTCCTTTTGTTTTTAAGAATTTTTTTAAGCTTGAATTGGTTGGATTATCATTGAGGTCACCCATTACAAATATTTTATAATTTGGATTTATTTTTTGCAATGAATCAATCAAGTTTCTGTTCAATGCAGCAGCTGCTTCTCTTTTTGAACGGCTTCTTGCTTCACCACCACTTCTTGACGGCCAATGATTAACAAGCACATGAATTAAATCATCTTCAAGATAACCACTAACTAACAGTACATCTCTAGTGTAGTCGCGTCGACCTGAGCTACTTCTAGTTAGTTTAAGTTCATGGGAACTTGTTTTAGTGGGTTGAAATAATGCTTTTTGATAAATTAATGCAACATCAATTCCTCTTTCATCAGGTGAGTCGTAATGCACTATTCCATAATTTTTAGATTTTAGCGAAGGATCATTAATTAAGTCTTCTATAACTTTTTTATTTTCAACTTCAGAAATACCAACAATGACTGGAGCATTTTTTGAAGTTTTCGAACCTATTTTGGAAATTGCATTAGCCATGTTTACAACCTTTTTTTTATAAATTTCATCACGTCCAGATTTTAACTCCATCATAGGGCTTGCCTCATCATTTTTGTTTGGATCATTAATTGTATCAAATAAATTTTCAACGTTGTAAAACGCTATAGTATGAACTTTGAATTTACGTTTTGTTTGGCCATCAACATTTGAAAACAAAAACATCATAAAAAAAACAAGAAATCGTGAAGTAAACCTGCAGAAAATTGTACTGTTGAACATACTATAATGTTATAATTAATTTACAAGCCAAAAGTATAAATTTTAAAAATAAGAAACGTATTTTTGTTAAACATATCTATGTACGCCAAACAAAATTAATCACAAATGAAAAATTATATTTTAAGCCTAATGTTAATCTGTTTTTCAACAATCTCTGGGTTTGCTCAGCAAACAACAGTTCAGGGCGTTGTAAAAGATTCGCAGACTTTGGAGCCTATGTCTGAAGTCATGGTTGAAATTGAAGGTTCAATTCTATCTACAATGACTAATCAGCAGGGAGAATTTAGCTTTTCTGCGGATGTTCCTGATGGAAATCAAACATTAATTCTTACTAAAACTAATTACTTAAATATGTATTATCCAATAGTTATTACTAGTGGAGAATTAGTGAATATAGGTGAATTATTTTTAGAATTAGATAATGAAAATGATGAATTATTTACAATCACTCTTTCAGATGATGAATTAAATGATGATACAAGTGGTGCTGATAATATTTCCGGATTACTTTCCGCTTCGCAAGATATATTTCAACGTGCTGCTGCATTTGAATTTAGTCCTTCATTTTTTAGATTAAGAGGGCTTAACACAGATAATGGAACTGTTTTAATGAATGGTATTGAAATGAACAAAATTTTTGACGGTAGACCTCAATGGAGTAATTGGGGAGGTATGAATGATGTTTTAAGAAGTCAAGAATTGAGTAATGGACTCGCGCCATCACCTTACAATTTTGGAGGTCTTTTGGGTTCAACCAATATTAATCTAAGAGCTTCCAATTATAGGTCTGGGGGTAGAATCACTTATTCTTCATCAAACAGAAGTTATACCAATCGACTTATGGCGACTTATGCTTCTGGCATGCTAGATGGCGGATGGGCTTATGCTTTCACTCTAGGAAGAAGATGGGGTGATGAAGGGTTTCAAGATGGTACTTTCTATGATGCAAATTCATTTTTTGTTTCTGTTGAAAAGAAACTGAATGATAAGCATAGTTTAAATTTAGTTGGATTTTACACTCCAAATAGAAGAGGGAAATCCTCTCCAAATACACAAGAAGTGTTTGATTTAAAAGGAATTACATACAATGAATATTGGGGATGGCATGACGGTGAAAAAAGAAATTCAAGAATAAGGAGAATTGCTGAACCTGTTATTATGCTCAACCACTATTGGGATATTTCTGATAAGACAAGTGTCAATACAAATGTTGCTTATCAATTTGGAGAACTAGGTAACAGCCGTTTAGATTATGCTGGTGGAGCTAACCCAAGTCCAGCGTATTATCAAGGTCTACCAAGTTATTTTTTAGCAGACGATGATGGTCCGGATTTTAGCGGAGCATACATTGCTCAACAGTCTTTCCAAAATGGAGGGCAGGTTGATTGGGATCGAATTTATGATTCTAATCTAACAAATAACATTAATGGAGATTATGCAGCTTATGTTCTTTATGAAGACAGAAGTGACGACAAACAATTTACTGCAAATACAATATTAGAATCTTCTTTAAATGATAATTTAACTTTAAATGCTGCTATAAATTATAAACGCCTAAAGTCTCGTAATTTTGCTGAGATTATAGACATGTTGGGAAGCAACACAGGTTATCTAAATGTAGATTCTTTCGATCAAGTCCAGTTTGATTTACAAAATCCTGATCTAGTAGTTGGTGAAGGAGACATTTTTAGATATAATTATAATATTGAAGCCAATGTCTTAAGTGGATTTGCACAAGCTCAATTTAAATATAACAAAGTTGATTTTTTCTTAGCCGGAAGCTACACTGCAACAGAGTATCAACGAGAAGGTTTATATCAAACAGAGACTTACGCTAATAATTCTTTTGGGAAAGGAAGAAAACTTTCATTCGGTGGCATAGGTGCAAAAGGAGGATTTACGTATAAGTTTTCAGGGAAGCACATCTTTAATATTAACGCAGGATATATAACAAAGGCGCCTTCAATTAGAAATACTTATACGAATTCCAGAGAAAATCACGCTATTGTTGGAGATATTACTGGAATTGATATTACAGAAGAGAAAATAACCTCTTTTGATGTAAATTATATTTTTAGATCATCAAGCGTTAAGGCCAGATTAACTGGTTACTACACTCAAATGCAAGATGCAAACGAAATTTCATTTTATTTTGCGGACGGAATTAGCGGAGTTGATCAAGGGACTGCTTTTGTACAAGAAATCCTACAGGGTATTGATAAAAGTCACATGGGGATAGAATTTGGGATGGAAGCTCAGGTCACTCCTACTATAAAATTAACAGGAGTTGCTTCAATTGGACAATTCACATATGACAATAATCCAAACTTAGTACTTACTTCAAGTGATTTTGTTGAGGGGCTTAATTTTGGTGAATCTAATCTTAAAGATTATAGAATTGCTGCTGGTCCGCAACAAGCAGCTTCAATTGGTTTTGAATACAGAGATCCCAACTATTGGTGGTTTGGTACTACTGCAAATTTCTTTTCAAATACTTACATTGATGTGTCTCCTTTAACAAGAACTCAGAATTTTTATTTAGATACTGATGGCTTACCTTTTAATAACTATGAACCTGAACTTGCTAGAGAGCTTTTAAGACAAGAACGTTTTGATGATTATATGGTTATAAATGCAATTGGAGGAAAGTCATGGAAAATAGGCGATAAATACATTAGTTTATTTGTTAGCTTGAATAATATATTTGATCAAAAATTTAAATCTGGTGGATTTGAGCAAGGGCGAAGTGCTAATTACCAATCCTTACAAGAAGATTCTCAAAATCCAAAACGTGTTTTTGGACCTAAATATTGGTATGGAAGAGGTCCAACTTACTTTTTAAACCTTAACTATAGATTTTAAAAAAAACTTTATAAAATGAATATTAATTTTGAAATAATGAAAAAAATAAAATTTAGAACTTTTGCTGCTGTAATCATCACTTGTTTAGTTACAGTTGCATGTGTACAGGACGATGATTTTACAATTCCATCAAGCATAGGTAATGAGGAAAATGAAAATCTAACTAACTTACTTTCCAGGATAGAAGCTGGTGAAGTTCAATTAATAACAATTGACCAGCTAAAAGCTCAATTTATTTCTGATGATGAAGCTACTGAAATCACTTCTGAAATTGCTGTTAAGGGATATGTTTCATCATCTGACGCTACAGGAAATTTTTACAAAGAATTTTTTATTCAAGATGCTGCTGAAGACGCTACCTCAGCAATTAAAATTTCACTGAATCAAGTTGATTCATACAACCAGTTTAATATGGGACGAGAGGTTTACATATATCTCAAAGATCTATATCTTGGTGAGGCAAATGGTGGAGATGGAGTATATACTATTGGTGGTGCTATGAATTCTGATGGTGAAGTAGAAGCATTAACAGCAAATGAAGTACCAATGTATTTATTTCGTTCTGAAAATTCTTACACAATTGTACCTAAAGCAGTAAGTGCTTTATCATCTAATGATGTTGGTATCTTTGTTACTCTTAATGACGTTGAATTTACAACTAGTGGAGTAGGGCAACCATATGTATCACCAACAGATGATTATGACACTCAACGTACTATTCAAAGATGTACGGGTTTTAATTACTCTACTTTTCTTATGGAAACTAGTGCTTTTGCTAGTTTTAAAAACGAAATTTTGCCATCTGGTGGTGGTTCGATTTCTGGTATTGTTTCAAAGGATTATTATGGGGATAATTTAGTTTTAGCTTTAAACACAAGTGATGATGTATTAATGGATGGTAGCCGTTGCGAATTATTAGATATTAATGATTTTACTGAAATTATTAGTGAGGATTTTCAATCTGCTATTCACAACACTAATTTAGATTTTCCAGGTTGGACAAACTTTGCTGAAGAAGGTGGTTGGGTTTGGCGAGAAAGAGTTTATTCAGGAAATGGTTACACTGAATTTAGCACATATAATTCGCCTGATGATGTAAATATTGCTTGGCTAATTTCCCCAGGAGTTGATCTTGATGCTCAAGAGAACGAGTTTTTAAATTTTAAAATGGCTCAACATCATTTACAATCTGATTTAAATACTGCCGAAGTTTTTATTTCTACTAATTTTGATGGTTCAAATGTTCTAGGAGCGACTTGGATTCCAGTTTCTGCAAATTTACCTAGTCAAAGTAACTCGTGGTATCAATTTGTAGATTCAGGACTTATTGATTTGTCATCTTATTCTGGAACTTTGCATGTTGCATTTAAAGTCACTGGATCTGGAACTGATCAAACTTTAGATGGTGCTTACCAATTGGATGATTTTACAATATTAGGGCAGCAATAGTTTTAATTTAAAACACTCAAGGCCTGTAATTATATACAGGCCTTTTTTATTATATATGAGTTATTTTGACCAGCTTTACTCTTCTGTATATTTATTAATAAAATTAAATAAACCTAAATCCGCTCGTCGCTTTGCAAGAAATTACGTTCTTGTTTTAAAAACAGGATTAATCTTGTGTATACTATTATTTTTTATGAATTTTTCTCAACAAATGCATTTGGAATTCTTAAGCCATAAAAATGCACAGATAATTTTTCTACTAATTTTTATTGTAAATATTTTTAATAACTGGATGTACTATAATGGTAAAAGACACTCAATAATTATATCTAAATCAATAAATCGTTTAAGAACCAAATCTTTAATTTATTTGGTTTTCATTCAACTTTTAGTGTATATGCTTATAATTATATTGAGTAATGCTGGTATTTAAAAAAACCCCTAAATTGAAATAACAATTAGGGGTTTTGAAAGATTGTATTTGATTTATTTTAATTATTCGGATTACCTTCAAGTATTATAAATTCTGAGCGCCTATTCATTTGATGTTCTTCTTCATTACACTTGTAACCACAATCATTTACTGGCATTTTTTCACCCATACCAACACCAGTAATTCTGCTCGCATCAATTCCTTTTGAGATCACATATTGAGCTGTCGTTAGAGCACGTCTTTCGGATAAACTTTGATTGTATTTTTCACTTCCTCTAGAATCAGTATGTGATTCTGCACGGATAACAATAGTTTGATACTTATTCATAAGTTCAACAAGTTTGTCTAATTCAAACGCTGCTTGAGCAGTTATATTAGATTTGTCAAAATCAAAATAAATAGGATTTAACATCACTTTGTTTGCTAATATAATCTCATCGATTGGATCTAAAAGAATTTCGACAGATACTTCCTCTTCACTTGTTTCTTCTACACTTGCTGTCCCGCTTTCGTATTCATCCATTGATCCGGTTAGATAAAGCATAGTGTTACATTCAATAATGTAGTCAACTTGACCTTTATCTGATGTTATTTTAGTGCCAACAATGTTACCTTCTGAGTCAGTTACATTCACAGAAGCACCCACTAATAATTCATCAGTCTCACTATCCTTTACAGTGACTGTTACTAATACATCACAAATTGGCTGTAAAACTTTAACTTGATATATATCATCACTCCCTGTACCGCCTTCTCTATTAGAAGACACAAAGCCTTCACCATTTTTAGAATCTATACTAAAAGCGAAGTCATCTGCATTACCATTTACTGGAATACCAACGTTCCTAACTGGCCCGACCTTTCCATCGACCAACTTTGTGAAGAAAACATCCATACCTCCAAGACCTAAATGCCCATTGGAGGAAAAGTAAAGAACATCATCAGAACTTACAAAAGGAAACATTTCTTGTCCTTCCGTGTTAACCTTTTGCCCTAAATTTTTTGGCTCACCAACAGAACCGTCATCATTAATTGGAGCTGAATAAATATCAAATTGACCTAAACCACCAGCCATGTCAGATGAAAAATATAGTGTTTTACCATCACTGCTAACGGCAGGGTTTTTCACAGAGTAATTTTCAGAGTTTAAGGATAATGCTTCACCCTCTGACCATATACCTAGCTCTTTGGTTGATTTATATAAGCTTAATACACTGAATTTATTTCTCGAAAGAGAGTCTCTCTCAAATATTTTATCAAAGTAACTTTCTCTAGAAAAATACATTGTTTTTCCATCCGGTGAAAATGAAACAACTCCTTCATGATATTTAGTGTTTAATGATTCGACTGCAGCAGGAGTGGTGTAAGAACCGTCATTGTTTTTGTTTGAGGAATAGATATCAAGGAATGGTTCTTCATTCCATCCGTATTTTTTCCCACCTTCTTTTCTTGCGCTAGCAATATAAAGCTGACCGTCAAGGATAGTACCTCCAAAATCTGAATATTCTGAATTAATTGATAATTCTTGAACATTAAATTTTTTCCCTTTTTCGAGAATTTTTGGCAGATAATTAGGATTTTCTAAAAAGGCAATTGCTCTATGATCAGCAGGGCGCATTGTTGCAAATTTAGACATTTGCTGATTAGAATCTTCATACTTCCCATTTGCTTTTAGCATTTGAGCATATTTAAAAATAAGCTCAGGAGCTTCAGAAGTTTCAAGAGTTTTAGCATACCATTTCTCTGCATCTACAGTATTAAATACATTATAATATGCCTCTGCAAGTTGAGCATAAACATATTCACTACCATTGCCTTTAGAAATAACTTCTTCATAAGCTTTAGCAGCTTCAACAAATTCAAATTTAGCAAACAATCTATCTGCTTTTTTTGTTGATTTTGATTGTGCATTGGCAAAAAAGCCAGTGACCAATATGATAATTAAAATTGAACTATATTTTTTCATAATAATGTGTGCTTAGCTTAAATTTAGAAATAACGTGGTGATCTTGAAACTTTGGATGAAAAGTTAAAATCAAAATTGATAAAAACTTCATGTGATGAATTTGTAACAATGTCTAGGTCTGATTGAATTGCGTCATATGCATATCCTATTCTTAGGTTGTCCATTACTTGGAAATTTACCATACCGCTAAAGGAATCGTCTAACCTGTATCCTACCCCTACTTCTACAAGATCATACATAAATAAATTAGCATTTAAATCATAACTTATTGGTGCATCTGTAGCATACTTTAGCAATGCGTGAGGTTTTAATTTAAAGTTACTTGACAAATCAAATACATATCCTGCAGCTGCGAAAAAATGTTCAGTTTCAGAGCCAATTTTTGTTCCATTAGCATCCAAGTGTACACCATTTAGTATGTTAGGAACTGAGGCTGAGATATAATATTTGTTGGGTTTGTAAAAATATACTCCAGCCCCAATATTTGGAGTTGTCTCGTTAATGTTCTGAGCAAAAAACGGATCATTTGGATCAACAAGAGTTAAATCTACTAAACCTATATTGTGAAAAGTAAATCCCCCTTTAACACCAAACGCAAGTCGTGTTTCCATTCCAACAGGGATTGTATATGAAACATCAACATATGCATTAGTTTCTTCTACTGGCCCAATTTTATCAGAAATTACTGATAATCCAAGCGCTAGTTGTTTCCCAACAGGTGAATGTATATTAAAAGTAAAAGTCTCTGGACCACCGTCTAGACCAACCCATTGACTTCTGTATAGTGCACCAATAGAAAGTCCTTCTGAAATACCTGCATAAGCAGGATTTATAACATTCATGTTATACATGTATTGCGTGTATTGCGGATCCTGCTGAGCAGTAATTTCCTGAGCAATAACTAGTGCAAAAAGTATTAAAATTAATTTTTTCATTTTTCTAAATTATTTTGGTTGTTTA
>JAYNFX010000007.1:0-6860 GCA_038106885.1 Flavobacteriaceae bacterium
AGGCAATCTTTTTTTAATAGATTTTTTTTTGGAGATAAATACCCGGATAATGAAACACCAATTTCAAGTTATCAAATAAAGGGTAATAAGATTTTTTATGAAATTTATAATAATAGTTTTAATTCTGAAAAACAAGCTATTGAAATATCTTTAAAAAATTCACCTTATGTAGTCAAAAAAACATATTTAATGGGTACTGATAAGTTTGGAAGAGACTTTTTAAGCAGAATAATAGTAGGCTCTAGAATTTCATTTTGCATCGGATTTATAGCGGTTACTATTTCTTTAATTTTAGGAATATTTTTTGGAAGTTTAGCTGGTTATTTCGGTGGGAAATTAGATTCAATAATTATGTGGATTATCAATGTAACTTGGTCAATTCCTACTTTGCTTTTAGTAATAGCAATAACGCTAGCTTTAGGTAAGGGTTTTTGGCAAGTATTTATTGCTGTTGGAATGACAATGTGGGTTGAGGTTGCAAGGGTGGTTAGAGGAGAAGTAATTAATATTAAAGGGCAGCAATACATTACAGCTGCTAGGGCACTTGGATTCACAGACTTTAGAATAATTTTTAGACATATTCTTCCAAATATAATGGCGCCTGTAATCGTAATTTCTGCGGCAAACTTTGCAGGAGCAATCTTGATTGAAAGCGGATTGAGTTTTTTAGGAATTGGTGCACAGCCCCCAATATCAAGTTGGGGAGCAATGATTAAAGCTCATTATAATGACATAATTCTTGGCAAAGCATATTTAGCCATCATTCCAGGTATGTGCATTATGATGCTTGTTATGTCTTTTATGCTAATTGGAAATAATCTCAGGGATATTCTAGATGTTAAAACTTAATAAATTTAATTTTTAGGAGGATACTTTTCTAATATAGATGTTACAAACTCAATTATTCTTTCATTTTTGCGATCCATTCGAGTTGATAAGTAACCATCTCCAATTCCTTGCCATACTAGTTCTTTCTTATTATTATCAATTAAGTCTATAAAAAGTGTACCATTAGTTGAATTTGAAATATTAGTCTGGTTTAATCCAAACGTTGGTCCCCAGCCCCAACCCCAGCCCCACATGCCAAAGTTTTGATTATATATATTAACCTCTTTTCTTTCTTTGGTAATTATATTAACAAGAAGGTCAGGATTATCAGACTTTTTTAATCCTTTTGAGATTAATTCATTTTCAATAGCATTTAATATCCTTCGTTTATCTAAATCACTGATCTTAACTTTCTTTATACCCTCCTCAAAAAAACCAAAGCTATTAAATGAAGAAAAATTTACTGAGCGATCATAATCTGCAGCTACACGAATTGAGCTACATGATGAAATAATTAAACAAACTGTTAAGTAAAATAAGTATAGTTTTTTCATGTTTTTATTAGATTTTATTGAGCAGATTTTCGTCTACGCTATGAGGAATTGTAATATTCAAATCCGGCTCAATCTCCATTGCTCTTTTTATTGTGAATATTGCACCGCTGTTTTGAGCCCAATTTCGCCTTGCAATTCCATTATTTACATCCCAAAATAGCATTGAGTTTAATTTTCGCTTTGATTCCTCAGATCCATCAATAACCATACCAAATCCCCCATTAATAACTTCACCCCATCCAACACCTCCACCATTGTGAATACTAACCCATGTAGCTCCTCTAAAACTGTCACCGATTACATTTTGTATTGCCATGTCAGCTGTATATTTTGACCCATCATATATGTTACTGGTTTCTCTGTAGGGTGAATCTGTTCCTGAAACATCGTGATGATCACGTCCTAAGATAATAGGTCCAATATCTCCTTTTTTGATTGCTTCATTGAAAGCTTCTGCGATTTTTATTCTCCCAATTGAGTCAGCATATAATATTCGTGCTTGTGAGCCTACTACAAGATTATTTTTTTGAGCACCTTTAATCCATTGAATATTATCTTTCATTTGTTGTTGGATTTCAAGTGGAGCATCTTTAATTAATTTTTCTAGAACCTCACAAGCAATTTTATCAGTCTTGGCCAAATCATCTTTTGAACCGGATGCACAAACCCATCTAAAAGGGCCAAAACCATAATCAAAACACATTGGACCCATTATGTCTTGGACATAACTAGGGTATATAAATTCAACACCATTATTTTTCATAATATCAGCTCCAGCTCTAGAAGCTTCTAAAAGAAATGCATTTCCATAATCAAAAAAATATGTCCCTTTATCTGTATGCTTTTTTATAATTTTTGCATGACGGATTAGGCTTTTTTTGACTAAAACTCGAAATTCCTTTGGTCTCTTACTCATCATTTCATTAGCTTCATCAATTGTAACGCCAATTGGGTAATAACCTCCAGCCCAAGGATTGTGTAAAGATGTTTGATCACTTCCAATTTCGATAAAAATATTTTCATCGAAAAAGGCTTCCCATACTTCAATTACATTTCCTTCGTATGCAATGGAAACAATTTCTTTGTTTTCTTTAGCTTTTTTTGTTCTTATCACTAATTCATTAATATCTTTAATGACCTCATCTACCCATCCTTGCTCATATCTTGTTTTTATTGCTTTTGAATTAACTTCAGCACATATTGTTATACAACCTGCAATATTTCCTGCCTTTGGCTGAGCACCGCTCATTCCACCTAGTCCAGCTGTAAGAAATATATGGCCACTGGGGGGTTTTTTAATTTTCCTGAAGGCATTTAATACTGTTATTGTTGTTCCGTGTACTATTCCTTGGGGGCCAATGTACATATAGCTTCCTGCAGTCATTTGTCCAAATTGAGTAACTCCTAGCGCATTATATCTTTCCCAATCATCTGGCTTAGAGTAATTAGGAATCATCATGCCATTTGTTATTACAACTCTTGGCGCATTCTTGTGTGAAGGAAAAAGTCCCATTGGATGTCCTGAATACATTACTAATGTTTGATTGTCATTCATTTGTGACAAATACTTCATTGTCAATCTATATTGAGCCCAATTTGAGAATACACCTCCATTACCACCATATGTAATTAGTTCATGAGGGTGCTGAGCGATATTATCATCGAGATTATTCTGAATCATAAGCATAATTGCTGCTGCCTGATTGCTTTTGGCAGGGTAATCCTTTATTGGACGAGCATAAATTTTATGATCAGGGCGAAAACGATACATATATATTCTTCCATATTCTTTTAATTCGTTTTTAAATTCTTTTATTAAAACATGGTGGAATTTTTTATCAAAATATCTTAAAGCATTTTTTAATGCTAACTTTTGTTCAACGTTATTAAGTATTGATTTTCTTTTTGGGGCGTGGTTGTATTCGTTATCATAGCTTTTTAAAACAGGAAGCTCATTTGGGATGCCTTCAATAATTTCTTCTTGAAAAGTTTTGACTGTCATAAGTTTAGATTTTGGGAATTTGTTTTTTTGTTATAACCATATGGGCAGTGTTTACAACTACTTTGACAACAATACCCTCTTTTTATGTGGTATTGAGCAGTAAAACATCTGTAACCTTGGGGTGTTAAATAAAAATCTCCGTCTTCTAAAGAAAGATCATGTTTCATATTTAACAAATATAAATTAAATTATGTACAAAAATACAACTTAGAATTGGGTGTGTTTAACATTAGGTTTTTCTATTTTTACAATCAAACAAATCTAATTTATGTTTAATGAAATAAATCCTAAAAATATTAGATTAAATTCCCAAATTTATTTGAAACCTGAATATGAAATTCATCCAAAAGTTTCAGGAAATAAGTTTAGGAAACTCAAGTACAATATTCAAGATTTTAGAAAGAGCGAATATAAAGGGATACTAACTTTTGGTGGTGCTTTTTCAAACCATATAGCAGCCACTGCTGCAGCAGGCAATATCTTAGGATTTAAAACTTTAGGAATTATCAGAGGTTTGGAACTAGCTAAAAATATTGAAAATAATCCAACATTAAAATATGCCAATGAAAATGGTATGAAACTTGAATTTATCAGCAGAGATGATTACCGTAAAAAAAATCAAAGTGGATTTATAAAATCTTTATTAAGGAAGTATACTGAATATTATATAATTCCTGAAGGCGGTACAAATGATTTAGCTGTTAAAGGTTGTGAAGAAATACTTTGTAAGAATGATTTTGATTTTGATGTAATTTGTTGCAGTGTTGGAACCGGAGGCACAATTTCCGGAATTATTAACGCAAGCAATCCAAGTCAAAAAATTTTAGGATTTCCGGCTTTAAAAAACTCTTCAATACATAAAGATATTTGTAAATTTGTAAAACAATCAAATTGGAAACTTATTGATAATTATCACTTTGGAGGTTATGCTAAAGTTAGTACTGAATTAATTGAATTTATGAATAATTTTAAAAGGAAGTTTAAAATAACTTTAGATCCTATTTATACAGCCAAGATGGTTTACGGAGTTTTTGATTTAATTAAAAAAAAAGTGATTTCCAATGATGATAAAGTACTTGTAATTCACACAGGCGGTCTTCAAGGTATAAAAGGAATGAATAGATATTTAAAAAAAAATAACTTTGATCTTATATTATGAGACAAATATTAGTATTAATATTTTTTGGCATAATTTTATCTAGTTGTGGTGCTTCAAAGAGAGTTCAAAAAAGAAGTAATAATTCCAGTGTTTCTATTCCAAAAGGGAAAACTCCTAAGGTAACAACTGTGAAAATTACACCCACTTTTAATTCGACTCAACAATATATTAACTTTTTTAAAAGTGATGCTATTCACGAAATGAAGCTTTACGGGATTCCTGCTAGTATTACTTTGGCTCAAGGAATTTTAGAGTCTGGGTCCGGTAAAGGACGATTAGCCAAAGAGGCTAATAATCATTTTGGGATTAAATGTCATGATTGGAATGGGGAGCGTATTTATCATGATGATGATCGCGCTCAGGAATGTTTTAGAAAATATGACCATCCAAACCAGTCCTACAGAGATCATTCTTTGTTTTTGGTCAAAAGAAAAAGATACTCAAATTTATTTAAGTTTAAAACTACAGATTATAAATCCTGGGCCAAAGGATTAAAAAAAGCAGGATACGCTACTGATCCTAAATATCCAAAAAAGCTTATTAGTTTAATTGAAAGATACAAGCTTTATAAATATGATATTTTTAATAAAAAAGGAAAAATAAAAAAGGATTACTCTTCAAAAATTTATTTTCATGAAGTTTTAAAAGGTGACACTCTTTACTCTATATCAAAGCGTTACAATGTTACTGTTGATGAAATAAAGTTATTAAATAAATTAACATCAAATGAGTTGAGCATCGGTCAAAGTCTAAAAATAAAAATAAATGAAATACCAGCGCAGTAGCGAATTATTTAAACAAGCAAAATCTGTAATTCCTGGAGGAGTAAACTCTCCTGTTCGTGCTTTTAAAGCAGTGGGGGGTAATCCAGTTTTTGTTGAAAGGGCACAAGGTGCATATTTGTATGATGTTGATGGAAACCGATTAATTGATTATATCAATTCATGGGGCCCAATGATTATGGGTCATGCATTCAAACCAGTTTTAGATGCTGTTATTGAAAAAGCTAAAAATGGAACCTCTTTTGGCATGCCTACAGAGATTGAAACAAAAATTGCCGATCTAGCTGTCTCAATGGTTCCGAATATTGATAAAATTAGGTTTGTTAATTCCGGCACTGAGGCATGTATGAGCGCTGTAAGACTTGCAAGAGGATACACTGGAAAAGAAAAAATCATTAAATTTTCAGGGTGTTATCATGGTCACTCCGATTCATTTTTGATTGAGGCTGGAAGTGGTGCTTTAACCTTTGGTGCTCCAAACAGTCCAGGAGTAACTCAAGGAACAGCTAAGGATACTATTTTGGCTCCGTTTAATGATTTACTTTCAGTAAAAAATATAATTAAAGCTAATCAAAATGAAATAGCCGCAATTATTATTGAGCCAGTGGCAGGTAACATGGGTTGTATACCTCCCGTTAAAGGTTTTTTAGAGGGCTTGAGAGAATTATGTAATAAATACGATATCTTATTAATTTTCGATGAAGTCATGACAGGATTCAGGCTGTCTAAAGGAGGTGTTCAAGAACTATATGGTATCGACGCTGATATTGTTTGTTTTGGTAAAGTTATTGGAGGAGGATTACCTGTAGGTGCATTTGCATCATCTGAAGAAATAATGAATTATTTAGCACCAGATGGGCCTGTTTACCAAGCTGGTACCCTGAGCGGAAATCCATTAGCAATGGCAGCCGGTTATAGTCTTCTAAAAGTTCTTGATTCTGATAATGAGATTTATAAGCGAATAGCTGATAAAACAGCTTTTTTACACGAGGGTATATCAAATGCTTTGGTGGGCTCAAATATTGATCATTGTATTAATAGAGTAGGTTCAATGATTTCAGTACACTTTTCTAAAACTCCAGTTTTGGATTTAAAAACAGCATCTTTGGGAAATAATAAAAGATTTAGGCAGTTTTTCCATGGTATGTTAGAAGCTGGAATATATATACCTCCAAGTGCTTTTGAAAGTTGGTTTATTACTGATGCTTTAACATATGAAGACTTAAATTATACAATATCAGCAATTAAAACTATTTCAAAAAGTTTATAGTTTTTTTAAATTTTATAAAAAAAGCGATTGTAGTTTTCTACAATCGCTTTGACTTAATTTCAAATTATTTAAAAATTAAATTTTTGCAGTCTTAACAGTTTTAATTATTCGAGCTGCTATTTTGTATGGATCCCCATTTGATGCAGGTCGTCTATCTTCTAACCATCCTTTCCATCCTTTTTCGACTGTTATTATAGGGATTCTAATTGAAGCTCCACGGTCTGAAACACCAAAGCTAAATTGGTCAATTGATTGAGTTTCATGT
>JAYNFX010000007.1:6960-48009 GCA_038106885.1 Flavobacteriaceae bacterium
AGCTCCACGGTCTGAAACACCAAAGCTAAATTGGTCAATTGATTGAGTTTCATGTGCACCAGTTAGTCTTTGATCGTTATATGCACCGTAAACATCAATGTGCTCTTTAACTACAGGTCTAAAAGCTTCACATATTTTTTCATATGTTTCTTTTGAGCCGCATGTTCTAAGTGTTGTATTTGAAAAATTAGCATGCATTCCAGATCCATTCCAATCTGTATTACCAAGAGGTTTTGGATGCCAAATTACTTGTAAACCATATTGTTCGCCTATACGTTCTAGAAGGTATCTAGATATCCATATTTCATCACCAGCTTGTTTAGCACCTTTAGCGAAACACTGAAACTCCCATTGCCCTGCAGCAACTTCGGCATTAATTCCTTCAACATTAATTCCAGCTTCAATAAGAACATCTAGGTGCTCTTCAACCATTTCTCTAGCAAAAGCATTTTTAGCACCTACAGAACAATAGAACTGTCCTTGAGGTGTTTGATCTTTTGGGAATCCAACAGGCAAATTTGTTTCAACATCATAAAGGAAATATTCCTGCTCGAAACCGAACCAAAAGTCATTGTCTTCGTCCTCAATTGTGGCTCTTCCGTTTGTTTCGTGTGGTGTACCATCAGCATTAAGAACTTCAGTCATTACTAGATAGCCATTATTTCTTTGTGGATCTGGATAGATAGCAACAGGCTTTAATAAACAATCTGAGCTTCCACCTTCTGCTTGTTGAGTTGAAGAACCATCAAAAGACCAAAGAGGGCAGTCTTCTAATTTACCGCTGAAATCCTCTTCAATTTTTGTTTTACTTCTCAAACTTTGTGTTGGTTTATAACCATCCAACCAAATGTATTCTAATTTAGATTTTGCCATAATTATGGATTTATTTTGTTAATAGTAAAATAGTCATCAAATATACTAATAAGCTATTCTACATACATAAATTTAGGGTCTATTTTATTAACATATTATAATTTTTTACATATACCCCAATTTTTTGGGGGTTAAATCTAAATATATTTAAAATTAGCTATCATTAATCTTAAAATTGTTAATAAATTTTTCACATATCAAACGTTTTCACTATGTTTAAGTTTAATTTTGTTATTATAATTAAACTAAATAATTTATGTCTACACTACGGTTTGATGCACTTAAGGCGTCTATGAACAGAAATCCTATTAAAGTTGATGAAAACAGCAAGCGATCTTTAATTTTCGGAACTAATGTTTTTGGTCTTACTGTTATGCAGTCATATTTACCTAAGTCAACCTTTAAAAAGTTATTGACTGCAATTGAGAAAAATCAAGCTATTAGTAGGGAAATTGCAGACCAAATTGCTGCTGCAATGAAAGATTGGGCGATCTCTAAGGGAGTTACGCATTACACTCATTGGTTTCAGCCTCTAACTGGCGCGACAGCTGAGAAGCATGATGCTTTTTTTGAAATTTCATCCTCAGGACTAGTTATAGAACAATTTGACGGAAATCAATTGGTTCAACAAGAACCTGACGCTTCTTCATTTCCAAATGGAGGTATAAGAAATACTTTTGAAGCGAGAGGATACACAGCATGGGATCCAACTTCTCCAGCATTTATCTTTGGTACAACACTTTGTATTCCTACGGTATTTGTTGCATATACTGGAGAAGCATTAGATTACAAAACACCATTATTAAGAGCTTTAAATGCAGTTGATTTAGCAGCTACAGCAGTTGCGCGTTATTTTGATAAAAATGTTAAAAAAGTTACAGCTTCACTAGGCTGGGAACAAGAGTATTTCTTAATTGATAAATCTTTAGCAGTTTCAAGACCTGACTTAGAATTGACAGGGCGTACCTTATTAGGACATTCCTCAGCAAAAGGACAACAACTTGATGATCATTATTTTGGAACAATACCTTCCAGAGCTTTAAATTTTATGCGTGATTTAGAAAACGAATCAATACTTCTTGGCATTCCTGTAAAAACAAGACATAATGAAGTTGCTCCAAATCAATTTGAGTTAGCTCCGATTTATGAAGAGACTAATTTAGCTGTTGATCATAATTCATTAATTATGGATTTAATGAAAAAGATAGCTGACCGTCATCATTTTAAAGTACTATTCCATGAAAAACCCTTCGCAGGTGTTAATGGATCTGGGAAGCATAACAACTGGAGTTTAAGTACAAATTCTGGAATAAATTTATTGGCTCCGGGTAAAACTCCCATGAGTAATTTACAATTTTTGACATTTTTCATCAATACAATAAAAGCCGTTAACGATAATGAAGAGCTGCTAAGAGCATCTATTGCTTCTGCAAGCAATGATCACAGGTTAGGAGCAAATGAAGCTCCACCAGCTATTATGTCTGTTTTTATTGGAGCTCAACTATCTAAGGTTCTTGTTGAACTTGAAGGAGTTACAAAAGGTAAGCTATCTCCAAAAGAAAAAACAGACTTAAAATTAAATGTTGTTGGTAAGATTCCAGAAATTTTACTTGATAATACGGATAGAAATCGAACATCTCCTTTCGCTTTTACAGGCAACAAGTTTGAATTCAGAGCCGTTGGTTCAACCGCTAATTGTGCAAACCCAATGACAGTTTTAAATTCCATAGTTGCCAAGCAGCTTATTGAATTTAAAAATGAAGTCGATAGTTTGATTGAGCAAAAAGATTTAAAAAAGGATGAAGCAATATTTAATGTCTTAAGAGAATATATTAAAAAGTCTAAATCAATACTTTTTGAGGGAAATGGATATGGAGAAGAATGGCAAAAAGAAGCAAAAAAACGTGGATTAAGTAACAATAAAAATACGCCTTCTGCACTAAAAGTTAAGATTGCCCCAGAAACAATTAAATTATATACATCCTTGAATGTTATGAATAAGACTGAAATTGAAGCTAGATATGAAATTGAAGTTGAACAATACATTCACAGTATACAAATTGAAGGACGAGTACTTGGAGATATTGCAAGAAATCATGTTATTCCAACAGCAGTTAAATACCAAAATATATTGATTAATAACGTAAGAGGTTTAAAAGATATATATGGTAAAGAATATAATAAATATGCTAGTGAGCAATTAATTTTAATTTCTGATATATCTAAATATATTGAAATGATTAATTCTGGAGTAACTAAAATGATTAATGAAAGGAAGAAGGCCAATATTATCAATGATTCTTTAAAAAGAGCAGAAGTTTATTGCAATAAAGTTAAACCTTTGTTTTCTGATATAAGGAATGGTTGTGATAAATTGGAATTATTAATAGATGACGAGTTATGGCCGTTAGTAAAATATCGTGAACTTTTATTTACATCTTAACAAAACGCTCAACTAAGTTGGGCGTTTTTGATTTATATATGGAATACTTTATTAAATTTGCGTTCAACAAAACATTATGAGCCAAGAAGCAAGTAAACGATACGCACAAAGAGGAGTTTCATCATCTAAAGCAGATGTTCATAATGCTATTAAAAACATTGATAAAGGTTTATTCCCAAAAGCGTTCTGTAAAATTGTTCCTGATTACTTGACAAACGACCCGGACTATTGTCTAGTAATGCATGCAGATGGAGCTGGAACAAAAAGCTCTTTAGCGTATGCATATTGGAAAGAAACTGGAGATTTATCAGTTTGGAAAGGAATTGCACAAGATGCCTTAATAATGAATATTGATGATTTGATATGTGTTGGTGCTGTTGATAAAATTATGCTCTCATCAACAATTGGGCGAAATAAAAATTTGATTCCAGGTGAAGTTATTTCTGCAATTATCAATGGTACAGAGGAATTAATAGATGAATTAAAAAGTTATGGAATAAATATATTTTCTACAGGCGGAGAAACCGCTGATGTAGGAGATCTAGTCAGGACAATAATAGTTGATTCTACTGTTACAGCTAGAATTAAACGAAGTAATGTAATTGATAATTCAAAAATTAAACCTGGTGATGTTATAATTGGATTATCTTCTTTTGGGCAAGCAACCTATGAAAAACAATACAATGGCGGAATGGGTAGCAATGGCTTAACTTCTGCAAGACATGATGTTTTCGATAAGCACATAGCAAAAAAGTATCCTGAAACTTATGACCCCTCAGTTCCTGAGCATTTAATATATTCGGGAAGTGTTAAATTAACTCAAGATATTGAAAATTGTCCCCTTGATGCCGGTAAGCTTGTTTTATCTCCAACTAGAACTTATGCTCCCATAGTAAAAGAAATACTAAATTTATTTGATTCAACTAAAATTCATGGTATGATACATTGCAGTGGAGGAGCTCAAACAAAAATTTTACATTTTATTGAAAATTTACATATCATTAAGGATGAAATGTTTCCAGTGCCAAAACTTTTTAGATTGATTCAAGAAGAATCTAAAACTAATTGGAAAGAGATGTATCAAGTTTTTAATTGTGGTCATAGATTTGAAATATATGCTGCAAAAGATATTGCAGAAGATATTATTTCAATAGCTTCTAAATTTGATGTTGAGGCTCAAATTATTGGAAGAGTTGAATCGTCAAATGAAAAAAAATTAACAATTAAAAGTGAGTTTGGTTTATTTGAATATTAAATATTTTTATTTTCAATTTTTTATTTCTGTAAACTGTTTGTAAAGAATTTATGTTAGAAAAAATCCAGATTATAAAGCAACGATTTGATGAGATTAATGATCTTATAATTCAACCTGACGTAATTTCAGATCAAAAAAGGTATATTAAAATAAATAAAGAATACAAAGACTTAAAAAAAATATTAGATAAGACACAAGTTTATGAAACATTAATTTCTAATATTGAAGAGGCTCAAGATATTATTTCTGATAGTTCAGACTCTGAAATGATAGAAATGGCTAAGTTACAGTTGGAAGAATCTAAACAACAACTTCCAAAAGTTGAGGAAGAAATTAAGTTTTTACTAATACCTAAAGATCCCGAAGATTCCAAAAATGTTGTTATTGAAGTACGTGCAGGTACTGGTGGAGATGAAGCTAGTATTTTTGCTGGTGATCTTCATAGAATGTATACAAAGTATTGTGAAAGTAAAGGTTGGAAGGTTGATGTTGTTGATTTTAATGAGGGAACATCGGGAGGTTATAAAGAAATTATATTTGAAGTTTCAGGAACAGATGTTTATGGAACTATGAAGTTTGAAGCTGGAGTTCATCGAGTTCAACGAGTACCACAGACTGAAACCCAAGGTCGCGTTCATACAAGCGCTGCTTCAGTTATAGTTTTGCCTGAAGCTGAGGAATTTGATCTAGAGCTTGATATGTCTGAGGTTAGAATTGAGAGAACTACTTCAACTGGTCCAGGGGGGCAATCAGTTAACACAACATATTCCGCAATCAAACTTCATCACGAACCAACTGGAATGATTGTAAGTTGTCAAGATCAAAAATCTTCTCACAAAAATTTAGAAAAAGCACTGAAAGTATTACGCTCTAGGTTATATGAAATGGAATTGGCAAAAAAACAAGCTGCGGATTCTGAAAAAAGAAAAAGCATGGTTTCGTCAGGGGATAGAAGTGCAAAAATAAGAACATACAATTATCCGCAAGGGCGCGTTACAGATCACCGTATTGGTCTTACATTATATGACTTGTCAAATATTATAAATGGTGATGTTCAAAAAGTAATTGATGAGCTTATGTTAGCTGAAAACACTGAAAAACTCAAATCAGATTCTGAATTAATTTAAGGTATTATGACAAATGAAAAGTTAATTTCAGAAATTAAACGAAAAAAATCTTTTTTGTGTATTGGTTTGGATGTTGACGTCAATAAGATGCCAAGTCATCTTTTAAATTCAATAAATCCTATTTTTGAGTTTAACAAAGCCATAATTGATGCAACCCACAAATTATGTATTGCCTATAAGCCTAATATAGCATTTTATGAAGCATATGGTCAAAAAGGTTGGGAAGCATTAAAAAATACTATTGACTATTTAAATAATAATTACCCAGAAATTTTTACTATAGCAGATGCTAAACGTGGAGATATAGGTAATACAAGTAAAATGTATGCAAAGGCATTTTTTGAAGATTTGGGTTTTGATAGTGTTACTGTTGCTCCATATATGGGTAAAGATTCTGTGGAACCATTTTTAGAATTTAAGGATAATCATACTATTTTATTGGCATTGACTTCAAATGAAGGTTCATCTGATTTTCAATCATTAAAATTTAATAACTCATCATTGTATGAGTCTGTATTAAAAGCATCAAAAAACTGGATTAATTCAGGTAAATTAATGTATGTGGTAGGTGCTACAAAAGCGGAGTATTTGAAAGACATTAGAAAAATAGTTCCAGATAATTTTTTACTTGTTCCTGGAGTTGGAAAACAAGGTGGGGATCTAAATAAAGTATGCGAGTATGGTTTAAATTCTCAAATTGGACTTATTGTTAATTCCTCAAGAGAGATCATATATGCTTCCAAAGGTTTAGATTTTTCCCAAAAAGCTGCTCAAAAAGCTAGAGATCTTCAGCAAAAAATGGAAAAAATACTTTCCAAAAATTATAATTTTTAATGTAATTTAAAGAGTCAGTAACCATGACTTTTTAAGTAATTTGAATTTATTGATTTCCTTGACTAAAATTGATATATAATCTTTGCTATTACTGCAAGAATTTTCAATTCTTTTACATGTCTGCATTAAGCGAAATATTAGCCATTGTATTGTTTTTATATGAGAATTTTTATTTTCAGAAATTAAAGACACTTGTGCTTTTATAATTTCTTCAGAAATGATATCAGATTGTTGAACTATATCTCCCGAAAAAAAAAGAATTGTATTTTTTGAATAATCTGTTGAATTTGAAAGTTCAAAAATTATATAATCTGAAATCTTTTTTGAAATTTTTTTTATTTCAAGAGATTTGTTATAAAATTTAGAATTATATCTACCCATTTCGTAATAAAATATATACAAATTTAAAAAGGATAAATATCTAGTTATATTTAAAATTTTAAGTATTTAATTTAAAAAAATTTAAAATTTTAAGTATTTTTATTAATAAATTTTTAGAAATGAAATTAGATCCAATAAATGTAAAAATTTTGAAGGTACTTCAAAGTAATTCAAAAATTTCAAATACTAAAATTGCATCAGAAGTTGGAATTTCTTCACCAGCAGTTGCAGAGCGTATAAAAAAATTAGAAGATTCTGGAGTAATTTTTGGATATTATACAAAGGTTGATCCAAGAGAATTAGGATATGCCTTGAGGGCATTGATTACAGTTCGTGCATTTATGGGTAGGTTAAAACCCTTTTTACATAAGATTAAGACTTATGATGAGGTTATTAATTGTTATAGAATCACTGGAAATGAAAATATTGTAATGGAGGTTATTTTTAAAGATCAACAACACTTGGAGATGTTTATTGACGAATTAATTACGTATGGTGAAACTAAAACTCAAATTATTCTTTCAGATATTGTATCTAATCAAGAAATTAATTTACTATGAATTTAAAAACCGTAAACCTATTATTTTTTTGTTTTCTAATTTTTTTTGGTTGCAATAATCTAAAGATCAAGAATACTTATGAAACTGATTTTCAAAGAAATCTAAATGTATTTTTTAAAGATGCAACTACATCTCCGTTAAAAGCAAATGATTTAAAAAATTTTAATTCCCTTCCTTTTTTTTCTTATGATTCAACTTTTGTTACTTATGCAAAATTTGAATTAACTCCTGAATCAGCTTTTTTTGACATGAAGACTTCTACATCTAGAATTTCCAAAGAGAGAATTTATGGCATATTAAAATTTGAAATAAATGGAAATAAATTTCAATTAAAAGTTTATCAAAGTAAAGATTCGGCTTCTAATAATAAAGATGATTTACTGTTGCCTTTTTTAGATAAAACAAATGGTATTTCTACTTATGGAGGAGGACGTTATATTAACCTAAAAACACCACTATCAGATGAGGTTATTATAGATTTTAATAAAGCATACAATCCATATTGTGCTTACAATGAACTATTCTCATGTCCAATTGTTCCTGAAGATAATTATCTTCCATTTGATGTAAAAGCCGGGGTAATGTATAAAACAGAATATTAAATTTGCTTAGCTAAAAGCACACCTGCAACCACAGCTAATATTCCAATAAAAATTGATCCAAAAGTATATGCTGTAAATAATAAATAGTCACCAGACTTTAAAAACAATTGATTTTCATGAGCAAATGCAGAAAATGTTGTGAATCCACCGCATAAGCCTGTAATTAAAAATATTTTTTGATTTTGATCTAATAAATTTGACCTGGTTCCATATTCAATTAAAAATCCAATTGTAAGACATCCAATCATATTCACAATAAAAGTACTAAAAGGAAAACTATAGTTTGAGTTTATAATTTTTCCTACTAAAAATCTTAAACCACTTCCAAGTCCTCCACCAATAAAAACTATTAAAAACTGTTTCATTTATAATTTTATCATCCTTCACTAAATTATAAATTTCTTTTGATTTCGTTCAAAATGAAAATTATTTTTTTGTTTTACATTTATAGAGTTATATTGCTTAAGCATTAAAAATTAAAAAATGAACCGGTCTTTAAAAATTACTTTTAGTTTAATATTTTGTATTAATTTATTAATATCATGTAAATCAGATAATGTTTCAAATGACAATGATGATCTATATGTGCATTTTGATAAATCATCATTTCCTTACATGGTGGAACAATTTGCCGATCTAAAAATATTACGTTATGAATTACCAGGATGGGAAAATCTTTCATTAAACGAAAAAAAATTAGTTTATTTTTTAACCCAAGCAGGCTTGTCCGGAAGGGACATCATGTGGGATCAAAATTATAGATACAATTTAAGTATTAGAACTGCTTTAGAAAATGTTTATGTAAATTTTGATGGAGATAGAAATAATGAACAATGGTCTGCATTTGAGATATATTTAAAGCGACTTTGGTTTAGTAATGGAATTCATCATCACTACAGTAACGCTAAAATTAATCCTGATTTTTCTCCAGAATATTTAAAATCTATTTTAATTCAAACTCAAACAGATTTATTAGATGAAGCATTTCAAATAATCTTTAATGATAAAGACTTAAAAAAAGTTAATCAGGCCAAGGATGTTGATAATGTTTTAGAGTCAGCGGTAAATTTTTACGGGCCAAATGTTACAAATAGAGATGTTGAAACATTTTATTCTAACAAAATTTCTCCAAATCCGCAAAAGCCATTGTCTTATGGTTTAAATTCAAAACTCGTTAAAGAGGATGGTATTATTAAAGAAAATATTTATAAATCAGGTGGACTTTATGGTAGTGCTATTGATCAGATTATTAAATGGTTAATGCTTGCCAAAAATGTTGCAGAGAATAAAGCTCAGGGTGATGCATTAGAGCTTTTAATTTCATATTACAAAACGGGCGATTTACAAACTTGGGATGATTATAACGTCGCTTGGACTGCAGCAACAGAAGGAAATATTGATTATATTAATAGTTTTATAGAGGTATATAATGATCCACTAGGCTACAGAGGGTCTTATGAGACAATAGTTCAAATCAAAGATTTTGATATGTCTAAAAAAATGTCTGTTTTGTCAGATAATGCACAATGGTTTGAGGATAATTCACCACTTATGCCTGAGCATAAGAAAAAAAATGTAGTTGGTGTGAGTTATAAAACAGTAAATGTAGCTGGTGAGTCAGGAGATGCTTCTCCTTCAACTCCCATTGGGGTTAATTTACCAAATGCTAATTGGATTCGTGCTGAAGTTGGAAGTAAATCTGTTTCGCTGGGGAACATAACTAATGCTTACAACAATTCAGGTAGTTCTGGAAGACTAAAAGAATTTGTTCATGACGACAAAGAATATGAATTAGAATTAAAATATGGACAGTTAGCAGACAAATTACACACAGCATTACATGAGGTTGTAGGGCATGCCTCCGGTAAACTTAATCCAGGAGTTGGTGAAACTAAAGAGACTTTAAAAAATTATGCGTCAACACTTGAAGAAGGACGTGCAGACTTGTTAGGTTTATATTATTTATACGATCCCAAATTACAAGAACTTGGGCTAGTCAAGGACTGGAGATCTGTAGGGATTGCTGCTTACGACGGATACATTAGAAATGGTTTAATGACTCAATTGATTCGTTTAAATTTAGGAGATGATGTAGAGGAAGCTCATATGCGAAATCGTCAATGGGTTAGTGCATGGGTTTATGAGAGAGGAAAAAAAGATAATGTTATTGATAAAGTTGAAAGAAATGGTAATATATATTTCAACATTAATGATTATGAAAAGTTACATGATTTATTTGGAGAACTTTTGAGAGAAACTCAAAGAATAAAATCTGAGGGTGATTTTCAAGCAGTTCAATCTCTAGTTGAGGGCTATGGAGTTAAAGTTGATCAAAGAATTCATTCTAACGTTTTAAAAAGAAATAAGAAATTTAAATCTGCTCCTTATGGAGGATTTTTAAATCCTTATTTGGTTCCTAAAGCTGATGACTATGGAAATATTAAATCAATAGATGTGAAGTACGCAAAGGACTTTTCTAGTCAAATGTTATTTTATTCTAAAAATTTCAATTTCTTACCAGACATTAATTAATTTATTAGAGTTTTTTTAATAACCTAAAATAAACTTTATAGCTGCAATACTAGCTATGAAACTAACAAACGCTAATAATATCCATAGTATCCCTTTGTAGTGTTTTTTGTGTAATTCTGCATCCTTTTTGTAGGTCATAATAATAATTATACAGAACACTATAGCAAAAAAAATTCCAAAAATAATTTGTCCTTTGCTGAACATAATTTTTTAAATTAGTGAAGATAAAATTACAAAAAAATAAGCACCAATGAAACACAAAATCGAAGCAGTTAAACGTTTTCATGAAGCATTCAAAATAGGTTATAGAACAACTCCTAAAGCTGACTTAGGAGATTCAAAAAACAAACTTCGTTTTGATCTAATGAGAGAAGAGAATGAAGAATATTTCCAAGCAGCACAGACAAATGATTTAGTTGAAGTTGCTGACGCATTGGGCGACATGCTTTACATATTATGTGGAACTATAATTGAACATGGTATGCAAAATAAAATTGAGGAAGTATTTGAAGAGATCCAAAAAAGTAATATGAGTAAGTTAGATATTAATGGTAAACCAATATTTAGGGAAGACGGTAAGGTTTTAAAAGGCCCTAATTATTTTAAACCAAATATTAAAGAAATTTTAGATAACTAATTACACCAGAAATCTCCATCCAAATTTATCATTTGTTTTATTTGTTTGAATGTCAGTTATAAGTTTTTTTAAAGTTGTTGCATATGAATTTTCAATTTCTGGTAATTTATAATCTTTGTTTCTAAATCCAAAAACAGAAATCGGAGATATAACTGCAGCTGTTCCAGCTCCGAACATTTCTTTTAGAGTGTTATTTTTAGATGCTTCAATTATCTCTGAGACTTTGAATTTTCTTATTTCTACTGGAATTCCTTCTTTATTAGCAATATCAATAATACTTTTTCTTGTCACTCCATCTAAAATTCTATCACTTGTTGGTCCTGTTATTAATGTATCATTAATTCGAACAAATATATTCATAGCTCCCGCTTCTTCTATATATTCATGAGTGTTATCATCCGTCCATATAACTTGATTATATCCTTTTTCAATCGCAAGTTGTGTAGGGTAAAATTGACCAGCATAATTACCACCGGCTTTGGCAAATCCAACTCCTCCATTGGCTGACCTAGAGTACTTTTCTTCAATTAAAACTTTGACTTGACCTGAAAAGTAGGGTCCTGAAGGCGCTGTAGCTATTAAAAAACGATATGAATCAGCTGGTGATGCATGAAATCCTTCTCCAGTTGCAAAAACTATTGGGCGAATATAAAGTGAACATCCATCTAAATTTGGAATCCAATCGTTGTCAATTTTTAATAGTTCTTTTAAGCCATCAAAAAAAATATTTTTTGGGATTTCTGGAATTGCAAGCCTTTTAGCTGATTTATTTAATCTAATGTAATTCTCAACAGGTCTAAATAACCAAGTATTTGATGCATTATCTTTATATGCTTTCATCCCCTCAAATATTGATTGACCGTAGTGGAAAATTTTTGCTGAAGGCATTAGAGACATTGGCTGGAATGGAACTATTTCTGGTTCCCCCCAAGAGCCGTTTTTGTAATCACAAATCAACATGTGATCAGAAAAAACTTTACCAAAACCAAGGTTTTCAAAATCAGTTGTTTGTAGTTTAGAATTTTTTGTTTTGGTTATTTTAATTGACGTCATTTTTGTTCAAATTTTGCAAAAACAAATCTACTAAATTCATAACTTACTTTTATTGTGATCATAAAAAAGTTATTATATTTAAACTTAAAATTATCGTTAATTATGCTAAGAAATTTAACAACATTTTTAATTTTTATTTTATTATGTAATTGTAAAAACAATAAATTAAATAGAGAACCTGTTATAATTGATTCAATTTCATTTTTAAAATATGGTCAAGAATTTGATTTAAATAATATAATGACGGGTGTTGATTTTTTGAATGAAATTCAAAGTTCATCAGATACTATCCATACAAAGTTAAGAGCAAATATAAAAGATGTATGTTCAAAAAAAGGATGTTGGATTACTTTAGAGCTACCAAATCAAGAAGAGTTAATGGTGAGATTTAAAGATTACAGTTTTTTTGTTCCTTTGGAAAGCTCAGGAGAAGCAATAATAAACGGTATTGCATTTAATTCTTACACCTCAGTTGAAGATTTACGTCATTACGCAGAGGATTCTGGGGCATCTTTCAGTGATATTGAAACTATCATTGAACCAAAAGTAACATATAACTTTATAGCTGAAGGCATTTTATTAGTTCAGTAAATTGTAATGATAAAGCGATCTATAATTCAAACATCTGATGGCTCAAAAACCATTCAAATTAAAGATTGGGATGAACAATATCATTCAATACATGGGGCTTTACAAGAAGCCAAACACGTATATTTAGAAGCAGGGTTTAAAACTTATTTGAATCGTATTCCTAATTTGAAAAATCTTAATGTATTAGAAATTGGGTTTGGTACTGGTTTAAATGCTTATTTAACTGCATTTGAATCAATAAAACATCCAATTAAAACTTATTATCATGCAATTGAGGCTTACCCATTAAAAAAACAAGAATTGAAAGAACTTGAGTATGACAAGTTAAGTGATTTGGATCCATTAATATTTCATAAGATACACGATTGTTCATGGGGAAAGATGAACCAAATTTCTCCTGAATTTTCAATTATAAAAAGACAAGAATTTTTCTCTGATATAAATGATATTAATTTTTTTGATATAGTTTATTTTGATGCTTTTGGCCCAAGGGTTCAACCCGAGCTTTGGGGAGTTGATATTTTTTCAAAAATGTATAATGCTTTAAAGCTCAATGGAGTACTTGTGACTTATTCTGCAAAAGGGAGTGTTAGGCGAACAATGCAAAATATAGGATTTAAAGTTGAACGAATAAATGGACCTGTTGGAAAGCGTGAGATGTTAAGATCGACTAAATGATTTATTTGAAATAGTTATTCTTGTACTAAATATTTGTTAAACCTACTTTTTTAACATGAATCACAATTATGATTATATAATTTTGATTATGTCAAAAAGGATTCTAATTACAGGCTCTTCAGGATTGGTTGGTAAAGCTCTGGTCAAATCGTTGTTAGATCAAGGATACTTAATAAATGTACTAACAACTCAAAAAAAAAGCATCAATAAACATGAAAATGTTAATTCTTTTTTTTGGAATCCATTAAAGAATCAAATTGACCTACAAAGTCTTGAAAACGTAGAATGTATTATAAACCTTGCTGGTGCACCAATAGCTCAGAGGTGGACTAAAAAAGCTAAAGAAATAATTACCAACAGTCGTGTTATGTCATTACAGCTTTTAGCTCATACAATTAAGACTCATAATTTCCCAATAAATCATTTAATTTCAGCAAGTGCAATAGGTGTTTATGCTAATTCCATGACTCATTATTACGAAGAGAAAGATACAGCTTTCAACAGTAATTCATTTTTAAGTTCTGTTGTTCGAAAATGGGAGGTAGCAGCAAGAATATTTGATTCAGAAAATTTTAAAACTTCAATTTTAAGAATTGGTATAGTTTTAGATAAAAATGAAGGTGCTTTACCCAAGTTAATTTTCCCTGTAAGAAATTTTTTAGGAGCATTTTTTGGATCTGGGAATCAATGGCAATCATGGATTCATATTGATGATTTAGTTTCAATATTTTCACATATAATAAAACAAGAAATCGGAGGTGTTTTTAATGCAGTTGCTCCTAATCCAGTAAGACAATCTGAATTAGTTACTAAAATAGCAAGCGTTTTGAAAAAGCCACTTTTTTTACCTAAAATTCCTGAGTATTTACTCAAATTATCTTTAGGTGATATGTCTGCTATCATATTAGAGAGTCAACGTGTATGTTCGAAAAAAATTCAACAGTCAGGCTATAAATTTAAATTTCATGAAATTGGTCCGGCTCTTGAAAATATACTGAGGTCATAATTATATAGTAAAAAAACTATGACATTATGACATTTTTTAAATATTGGCAGTACTTTTGCTTTTCATATAGAAAATGAATTTTTTAATTAAAAAATGAGTAAAAAAGAAACCAAGAAAAAAGAAAAGTCAACAAAAGTTGATAAGTCAACTAAATCTAAAGTCAATGAAAAACCTCTAAAAGAGAACAATTTAAGTGAAGAACTTTCCATTGAGAAAGATAAGTTCTTAAGGCTATTTGCTGAGTTTGAGAATTACAAACGAAGAACTACTAAAGAGCGTATAGAACTTTTTTCTACAGCCAGTCAAGATGTGATTAAGTCTCTTCTTCCTGTTTTAGATGACTTTGACAGAGCTTTGATAGAGCTGTCAAAACATGATGAAACAGATCTTTCAAAAGGAGTTGTGTTGATAAAAGATAAATTGCATTCAACTCTTGAGCAAAAGGGACTTAAGATACTTGAAGTTAATAAAGGGGATATTTTTGATTCTGATATTCACGAAGCAGTTACTCAGATTCCTGCCCCAAACGATGAGTTAAAAGGTAAGATTATTGATGTAATTGAAAAAGGTTATAAGTTGGGTGAAAAAGTAATAAGATTTCCTAAGGTTGTCATTGGACAATAAAACAATAAATATTAAATAAGATGGCAAAACAGGATTATTATGAGGTATTGGGAGTATCAAAAAGTGCTTCTCCATCCGAAATAAAAAAAGCATATAGAAAGATGGCTATAAAATACCATCCTGACAAGAACCCAGACGATAAATCAGCTGAAGAAAAGTTTAAAATTGCTGCAGAAGCATATGAAGTATTAAGTGACTCAGATAAAAAGGCTCGTTATGATCAATTTGGTCATCAGGCTTTTGAAGGTGCTGGAGGATTTGGTGGAGGCGGCATGAACATGGACGATATTTTTAGTCAATTTGGAGATATATTTGGTAATGCTTTTGGAGGAGGTTTTGGAGGTTTTGGAGGAAGTCGTCAAAGAACTCCAAGGGGTAGTAATTTGAGAATACGTGTTAAATTATCTCTAGAAGAAATTGCTAATGGAGTTGAGAAGAAAATCAAGGTTAAAAGAAAGAAACAAGCAAAAGGAGTTACTTATAAAACGTGTTCTAACTGTAATGGAACAGGTCAAGTTACAAGAGTTGCCAATACAATTTTAGGTAGAATGCAAACAGCTTCTCCTTGTAACGTTTGTGGAGGTACTGGTCAAATCATTGATAACCGACCTTCAAATTCTGATTCTAATGGATTTATAGTTGAGGAGGAAACAGTTTCAATAAAAATACCTGCAGGAGTTGAAGACGGAATGCAACTAAAAGTTACAGGTAAAGGAAATGCAGCTCCAGGAAATGGTATTTCTGGGGATTTATTAGTTGCAATAAGTGAAGAACCACATCCAAAACTACAACGTGAAGGGGATAATTTACATTATGATATGTATGTTGGCCTTCCTGATGCTATATTGGGTTCTTCTGTTGAGATAGAAACAGTTTCAGGTAAGGTCCGTTTAAAAATTGAACCAGGTGTGCAATCAGGAAAGATTTTAAGGTTAAGAGGTAAGGGAATTCCTAATATAAACGGATATTCAAAAGGTGATTTATTAGTTCATATCAATGTATGGACTCCAAAGACATTAAATAAACAACAAAAAACTTTTTTCGAAAAAATGCGCAAAGACGAACATTTTAAGCCCAAACCCGAAAGTTCCGACAAATCTTTTTTTGAAAAGGTTAAAGATATGTTTTCATAATATTTTTTAGCTTTACTGTGTAACTATAGTTTTGATAAATCGTCATATACAGTAAAATAATTAAATGAATAACATTTTAGAAGTTAATAATGTTTCCAAAAGCTTTGGGAAATTTAAAGCATTGTCAGATGTCTCCATAAATGTTCCAAAAAACAGTATTTTTGGACTTCTAGGTCCTAATGGCGCCGGTAAAACAACTCTCATAAGAATTATAAACCAAATTACATTACCAGACTTTGGAAGTGTAAAGCTTGATGGAGAATTATTGTGTTCACGCCATGTTCAAAATATAGGCTATTTACCTGAAGAGCGTGGATTATATAAATCTATGAAAGTCAGTGAACAAGCTTTATATTTAGCACAATTAAAAGGATTGTCTTATAAAGATGCAAAAAAGAGACTCAATTATTGGTTTGAAAAGTTACAGATTTCTCATTGGTGGGACAAAAAAGTTCAAGAGCTTTCAAAAGGCATGGCGCAGAAAATTCAGTTTATAGTTACAGTAATGCACCAACCTAAATTACTAATATTTGATGAGCCATTTTCGGGTTTCGATCCAATTAATGCCAATGTTATTAAAGATGAAATTTTACAACTTAGGGATGAAGGTGCAACTGTTATTTTTTCAACCCACCGAATGGAATCAGTTGAAGCTATGTGCGATCATATTGCTCTAATTAATGAATCAAAAAAGATATTGGATGGTAAATTAGTTGATATTAAAAGAACTCATAAAACAAATAGTTTTGAAGTTGGATTAGTTTCAAAAAATAAGTCGGCTCTAAAAAGATTAATATCTCAATACTATGATATAGATACAGCAAACTTCAAATCTATTGAAGATGATTTAAAACTTAATATACATTTAAGTCTTGAACAATCATCAGATGATCTTTTATCTTTTCTTAGTCAAAATTCATCTGTAAAACATTTTAAGGAATTAATTCCAAGCGTTGACGATATATTTATTAAAACAGTTAAAAATAACTAAAATGAATCATCTTTTATTAATTTTAAAAAGAGAATATATTGCCAAGGTAAAAAATAAGTCATTTATCATAATGACTTTTCTTAGTCCTTTTCTTATGGCTGGTTTAATTGCTTTTATAGTATACTTGACCAGTTTAAATAATGAAAAAATAAGGTTCATCTCTGTGTTAGATGAAACAGAATTGTTTAAGGAAACTTTGTCTTCTACTAAATTTACTAAATATAATTTTTTAAAGGGCGTAGATTTAGAAACAGCCAAGACATTAAGCGATAATAATTCTTCATATGGATTACTATATATTCCAAAATTACCATTAGATTTAGTTTCTGAAAAAATTAAATTTTACTCTAAAGATACTCCCTCACTAACTTTTGTAAAAAGTTTAGAAACTAAAATAGAAGTTCGTTTAAAAGAAATCAAGTTACAAAATTTTGGTGTTGATTTATCAAAAATAGAAGCTGCTAAAACCTATGTAAATTTAAATCAAGAAAGTTTTCAAGGAGTTAAAACTTCTAAAGCAGGTAGTTTTATGAAGCTTATTTTTGGTTTATTTTCAGGATACTTGCTATTCATGTTCATAATAATATATGGAAATTCAATTATGCGCAGTGTTATTGAAGAAAAAACTAGTCGTATAATTGAAGTTATTGTGTCATCTGTTAAACCAATACAATTAATGCTTGGAAAAATATTTGGAACTTCACTTGCAGGAATAACTCAATTTGCAATGTGGTTAATTTTGTTTGGATTTTTATCCATAATTAGCTCATATTTTTTTGGAATAGATTTATATAATACTCCACAGCAGGATGTTTTGCCTGATGCAGTAAACCAACAAATTATAAATTCTGAATTACAGGGACTAATTAATGATTTTAGGAGTTTGCCAATTTTGAATTTAATAATTGCTTTTATCTTCTTCTTTATTTGTGGTTACTTGTTATATAGTTCTTTTTATGCAGCTATTGGTGCAGCTGTAGACAATGAAACTGATTCTCAACAATTTATATTCCCTGTAATAATCCCACTAATTTTAGCAATTTACGTTGGAGTTTTTAGTGTGTTAGAAGATCCTCATGGTCCAATATCAACAATATTTTCATATATTCCATTCACATCCCCTGTTGTAATGTTGATGCGAATTCCTTTTGGTGTTCCAATATGGCAACAAGCTTTGTCACTAATTATTTTGGTTTTTACATTTATATTTACAGTATGGATAGCAGCTAAAATCTACCGTGTAGGTATTTTGATGTATGGAAAAAAACCAAGTTTTAAAGATTTATTTATGTGGTTAAAATATTAATTTTCAGAAAAAAGAAATTAAAATGTCAAAAATATTAATAATTGAAGATGAAGAAGCTATTCGTAGAGTGCTGACAAAGATATTGAAAGAAGAAAATAGTTCATATGATATTTTTGAGGCCTCCGATGGTCTTTTAGCAATAGAATTTATAAAAAATCAAGATTTTGATCTAATATTATGTGATATTAAGATGCCAAAGATGGATGGGTTAGAGGTGTTAGAAGCAACTAAAAAGATCAAACCTGATATTCCGATTGTAATGATTTCTGGTCACGGAGATTTAGAAACTGCTGTTGAAACAATGCGACACGGAGCATATGATTATATTTCTAAACCCCCTGACCTGAACAGACTCTTAAATACAGTTAGAAATGCTTTAGACCGTAAAAAATTAATAAAGGAAAACAAGATACTTAAACAGCGAGTTGATAAGAAATATGAAATGATTGGTCATAGCGGCCAGATTCAAGATGTCAAATCTGTAATTGACAAAGTGGCTCCAACTGAGGCAAGAGTTTTGATTACTGGGCCAAATGGGACTGGAAAAGAGCTTGTAGCTCATTGGTTACATCAGAAGAGCAATCGTAGTAGTGGTTCTCTGGTTGAAGTAAATTGCGCAGCAATTCCTAGTGAGCTAATAGAAAGTGAATTATTTGGACATTTAAAAGGAGCTTTTACAAGTGCAAATAAAGACCGTGCTGGAAAGTTTGAGGCTGCTAATGAAGGGACTTTATTTTTGGATGAGATTGGAGATATGAGTCTTCCAGCTCAAGCAAAAGTATTAAGAGCTTTACAGGAAAATAAAATTCAGCGCGTGGGAAGTGATAAAGACATAAAAGTAAATGTAAGAGTTATTGCTGCAACGAATAAAGATTTAAAAAAAGAAATTTTAGAAGGTCGTTTTCGTGAAGATTTGTATCATAGGTTAGCAGTTATTTTAATCAAAGTTCCTTCGCTAAATGATAGGCGGGAGGATATCCCATTATTAATTAATTTTTTTAGTTCTCAAATTTCAATTGAACAAGGAACAGCAACAAAACATTTTTCTGAAAAAGCTATGAATTTATTAAAAAGTTATGATTGGACTGGAAATGTTAGGGAGCTAAGAAATGTTGTTGAGAGATTGATTATTCTTGGCTCCGATGAAATAAGTGATTCAGATGTTAAATTATATGCTCAAAAGAAATAAATTAACATGAAAAATTATAAAAATATCTTAATTATTTTATTTCTTATACCGGCTTTAATTTCAAGTCAAGATGATAAAGAACAGCTAAGAAAAATTTATAAAACTTCTCTTATTAATGGTCATAGTTATGATTGGCTTGATTATTTATCAAATGAAATAGGAAGTCGTTTATCTGGATCATTGAATGCTGAATTAGCTGTTAACTATACAAAATCTGAATTAGAAAAAATCGGTTTGGATAAGGTGTGGTTACAGCCCGTTATGGTTCCAAAATGGATTCGGGGAAATCCAGAGTTTGCTTATATTGAAACAGCTCCAGGTAAAACTATCCCCGTAAACTTATGTGCATTAGGCGGATCTATTTCTACTCCATTAGCTGGAATTAAAGCACATGTTTTAGAAGTTCAATCAATTGATCAACTTAAAAAAACTCCAAGAGATTCAATCAAGGGTAAAATTGTATTTTTTAATCGTCCAATGCAAGCTGATATAATATCTACTTTCGAAGCTTATGGAGGTTGTGTTAATCAGCGATATGATGGTGCAAAAGAAGCTGCAAGGTTTGGAGCTATTGGGACTATTGTACGATCAATGAATTTAAGATTAGATGATTTACCTCATACTGGTGCAATGTCGTATGGAAATACACCAATTGAAAATAGAATACCGTCTGCTGCAATTAGTACAAATGATGCCGAGCGATTAAGTGGTATGCTAAAGATTGATCCAAATTTAAAATTTTATTTTAAACAAAATTGTAAGCAGTTAAAGGATGTACAGTCTTACAATGTAATTGGAGAATTAACAGGTACTCAATATCCAAATCAAATTATTATTGTTGGTGGTCATCTAGATTCATGGGATTTAGGAGATGGATCGCATGACGATGGAGCAGGTTGTGTTCAGTCTATGGATGTATTGCGATTACTGAAATTAACAGGAATTAAACCAAAGAGAACTATTCGCGTAGTTTTATTTATGAATGAAGAAAATGGATTAAGAGGTGGTTTAAAGTACGCAGAAGTTGCAAAGAGAAAAGGCGAGAGGCATATTTTTGCGCTTGAGAGTGATTCGGGAGGGTTTACTCCTCGTGGATTCAGTTTTGACGGACCAGATTATAAAATTTCTCAAATTTTAGAGTGGAAGTCACTTTTTGAGCCATATTTAATTCATTATTTTAGAATGGGTGGAAGTGGGGCTGATATAGGGCCATTAAAAGATAAAGATATTGTTTTGGCTGGTCTAAGTCCAGACTCTCAGCGTTATTTTGATCATCACCATGCTTCAAATGATACCTTTGATGCCGTTAATAAACGTGAACTAGAATTGGGCGCAGCTACAATGACATCACTAGTTTATTTAATTGATAAATATGGGTTGAATGTTATTAAGTCTCCTAAAGAATTAAAGGACTAGAAATGATTTATTGTTTCTCTTATCTTAGATAAGTTACATAAAAGTGATTCTAGGTTGTCTAGTTTTAGCATATTTGCACCATCACTTTTGGCGTTTTTAGGGTCAAAATGAGTTTCAATAAATAGCCCGTCAATATTATTAACAATACCTGCTCTAGCTATAGTTTCTATCATTTTTGGACGTCCTCCAGTAACTCCACTATTTTGATTTGGTTGTTGTAATGAGTGTGTTACATCTAGTATGGTAGGCGCATATTGGCGCATAGTTGGTATACCTCTAAAATCAACAATCATGTCTTGATACCCAAACATGGTTCCACGATCAGTTATCCAGACATTTTTGTTGCCACTATCCGTAACTTTTTTTACAGCGTATTGCATTGCTTCAGGGCTCATAAATTGACCTTTTTTTAGATTTATTACTTTTCCTGTTTTAGCAGCAGAGACAATCAAGTCAGTTTGACGGACTAAAAATGCAGGTATTTGAAGAACATCAACAAATTTTGCAGCTTTTTTTGCATCTTCAATTTCATGAATATCAGTAAGTGTGGGAATATCGAATGTATCGGATACTTTTTTTAGAATTTTAAGTGCCTTTTCATCTCCGATTCCAGTAAAACTATCAATCCTACTTCTATTAGCTTTTTTGAAACTTCCTTTAAAAATGTAAGGTATTTTTAGTTTACTGGTTATTTCACAAACACTTTCCGCAATTCTTAAAGCCATTTTTTCATTTTCAATAGCACAAGGTCCAGCTATAAGAAAAAATTGCCCGGAATCAATATGTTTAATTTTTGGTATGTTTTGAAGTTGCATCGAAATTCAATTTTGATATTACAAATATAAGTAAATCTTAACGTTAAGGATATCAGAATAAACAGTAAAAGTCTTAAAATTAAATGTACATTTGCCGCTTAAAAATATTTATTGATGGATTCCATAAAGAATATTGCTATTATTGCTCATGTTGACCATGGTAAAACAACTCTTGTTGATAAAATCATGCACCATTGTCAATTATTTCGGCAGAATGAAAACAAAGGTGATTTAATTTTGGATAATAACGACTTAGAACGAGAGCGCGGTATTACCATTACTTCCAAAAATGTTTCAGTAGTATATAATGATACTAAAATTAATATAATAGACACTCCTGGTCACGCAGATTTTGGGGGTGAGGTTGAACGTGTACTTAATATGGCAGATGGAGTTCTTTTACTAGTTGATGCTTTCGAAGGACCAATGCCACAAACTAGATTTGTTCTTCAAAAAGCTATTAACCTAGGTCTCAAACCATGTGTTGTTATTAATAAGGTTGATAAAGAAAACTGCACACCTGAGGAAGTTCATGAAGCTGTTTTTGATTTAATGTTTGAGCTTGGTGCTGAAGAATGGCAGCTTGATTTTCCTACTGTTTACGGCTCTGCAAAGTTTAATTGGATGAGTGAAGATTTTAATATTAAAACAGACTCAGTGGCACCACTATTGGATATGGTAATTGAACATGTTCCTTCTCCAAAAACTGAAGAAGGTAATACTCAGATGCTTATAACTTCATTAGATTATTCGTCTTTTACTGGCCGTATAGCAATTGGTCGCTTACAAAGAGGTATTATTGAAACAAATAAAGATATAGCACTAGTTAAACGTGACGGGTCAATTCTTAAATCAAGAATTAAAGAACTACAAGTTTTTGAAGGATTAGGTCGTAAGAAGGTAGAAAATGTTTCTGCAGGCGAAATTTGTGCTATTATTGGATTAGAAGGATTTGAAATTGGAGATACAATTGCCGATTATGATAACCCTGAAGCTCTTGACTCAATAGCTATTGACGAACCAACAATGAGTATGCTTTTTACAATTAATGATTCACCATTCTTTGGGAAAGAAGGTAAGTATGTCACTTCTCGTCATTTAAAAGAAAGGTTAGATAAAGAACTCGAAAAAAACCTTGCTTTAAAAGTTGAGCCAACTGAAAGTGCAGATAAATTCATGGTTTTTGGAAGAGGGGTTTTACACTTATCAGTACTAATTGAAACAATGCGAAGAGAAGGTTATGAACTACAAATTGGTCAGCCACAGGTGATTTTAAAATTAGTTGATGGAGTTAAATGTGAACCATTTGAAGAAATGACAATAGATTTACCAGAAAATGTTTCTGGTAAGGCTGTTGAAATGGTAACCATTCGTAAGGGAGAACTTATTAGTATGGAGGTCAAAGGACAAAGAATGATATGTCAGTTTATTATTCCATCGCGAGGTATTATAGGCCTAAGAAATCAGTTACTTACTGCAACTGCAGGAGAGGCAATAATGGCACATAGATTCAAAGAATACAGAGCTTTAAAAGGGGGTATTCCAGAACGATTAAATGGATCACTTGTGTCAATGGAAAATGGTATAGCTATTCCTTATTCGATTGATAAATTACAAGAAAGGGGAAAGTTTTTTATAGACCCAGGAGAATCAATATATCAAGGACAAGTTATTGGAGAAAATTCAAGAGGTGATGATATGGTTGTTAATGTAACTAAAACAAAAAAACTCACAAATGTAAGAAGTTCTGGTGCTGACGATAAAGCTAGGATAGTTCCAGCTGTAAAGTTTTCTTTAGAAGAGGCACTCGAATACATTCAGAAAGATGAATACGTAGAGGTTACACCTAATAGCCTAAGATTAAGAAAAATATTTTTAAAAGAAGTTGATAGAAAACGAAATAAAACAACATAAATGAATTTCTTAGCAGATTTATCTTTAATTGATTTATTTGGTTATTCAGCCACTTTTGTGTTATTGATTTCTTTTACAATGAAGAATATTTTTTGTCTAAGAGCAATAAATTCAATCGCTTGTTTGTTATTTATAGGGTATGGGTTTTTACTATCAATTTCATGGCCAATAATTATTTCAAATGCCTTTATTTTTTTAATTAACATTTATTACATTTTAAAAAAAAATAAAAAATAATAAACAACAAAGTGGTCAAGGTTTACGTTTATACATTATCTTTTGACATATAAATTTATCAGTGAAATTACCTTCTTTTTTTAAAAAAAATTTAATTTTAAAAATAACATCATTAAATTCTTTAGTCGTTGGTATACGCCTTTTGGTGTCATTAATAGTTCAAAATCTTTTAGCACAATACACAGGTCAATCAGGAATAGCAAAAGTTGGTCAAATACGTAATCTTTCGAATATTTTGACAAGCTTATCCTCTTTTGGTGTTTTTAATGGAATTGTAAAATACGTATCAGAATATAAGAACAATGAAAAGGGATTAATAAAATTATTTTCTACAGTGTTTGTTATTTCAAGTATTGCAACAATATCTATTTCAGTTATAATATTTATTTATTCAAAAGAACTCTCATCATGGTTGTTTTTAACTGAGGATTATTATTTGGTATTTCATATTTTATCTGTGATTGTCCCATTCATCGCAATGAATAGAATTTTCAATGGAATAATTAGTGGTTTATCTGCCTATAAAGTACATGCTAAAATTGAAGTTATTTGGTACCTCATTGCATCAATATTTTTACTAATAAGTCTGTATTATTATAATATTGAAGGCGTGCTCATTGCAATAGCTGTTACGCCTTTAGTCCAGTTTTTAGTCCTTACTTTAATCTTTGGTAAAACAATAAATGATTATGTTAAGTTCAAAAAACTTTCTTTGCAAACACCTTTAGTTAAAGTTCTTCTTGGTTTTTCTCTTATATCATTTGTTGCAACAGTTTGTTTGAATTTTGTTGAGATTAATTTTAGAACTCTAATTTCCGAAAAAATATCTGAAAACGAGGCTGGTATTTGGACAGCTATGTCATCTATTTCAAAAATATACATGCAGTTTTTAATCACTGTTTTTAGCATTTATATTTTACCAAAATATACTTCACTTAATTTTTCACACGAATTTAAAAATGAAGTAAAGGCTATATATAAAACTTTATTACCAATTGTAGTTTTAGGAATGTTGCTTGTTTTCTTTTCAAAAAAGTATTTAATTTTATCAATTTATAATGAAAGTTTTTTGAGTATGACAATATTGTTTAAATGGCAACTATTAGCTGATCTTGTTCGTTTTATTGCCAACATACTTTCATTTAAATTTTTAGCAAAAAAGCAGATCAAACACTTCGTTTCAACACAGCTGATTGGGCTTACAACTTATCTTATTATGGGTAATCTTCTAATTGATTTGTATCTAGTTGAAGGCCTAGTGATGGCTTTATTTTTTAGTAATTTAATATATTTAATTGTTGTTTTAACTGTTTTAAGAAAGGATTTATTTTATGATAATAGACCAATTTAAAGAACTATAAATCATGTAACATGAATAAACCTAACTCTATATTAAGAATTTTCTGTTGCTATTTAATTCTTAATTTTCTGGTAATTTTCTTTAATTTATTTTATTGCGAATTCGATATTGAAATTATTAAGAATTTTTTTGAAAACTCTTTTTTTTCTTTGATTTTAATTATCCCTTGTGTTCTTATACGAAAAGACAGATATAGGGTAGCATACAGTTTGTTATCCTTTGTGTTTTTTTCAATTACCGTATTAATAGAATCTGTTTATTATTTGATTTTTCAAGTATTTTTAAGTGCTTCATCAATATTTGTCATAATGGATTCAAATTTAAATGAATCTTATGAGTTTATTAAGTTTTATTTAGGTTTTGAGGAACTTTTGCTGATTTTAATAACTTTAACTTATTGTGTATACGCTTATAAGTATTTAAAAAATAACCACCCTTCATTTAAATCAATTACGTTAAAGCAAAAGTATATTCATTTTACAATTTTAGTTACATCTGTTTTTTATTTAAAAGTTTCAAATAATATAATATTCAATTTTCCTTATTTGTTTTTAAAATCATCTTACGAATATTACATAACATCAAAAGATTTTGAAGCTAATTTTAAAAATAATAATGGTCTTTTTAAAAATGTCAAGTTAAATAGTGGCGTAGATAATGATGTCTATGTTTTAGTGATTGGTGAGTCCACTGTTCGTTCTCATATGCAGTTATATGGTTACAAAAGAATGACTACACCAAGGTTAGCGAAAATTTCAAATCAACTTTTGATTTACAATGATGTAATTAGTCCCAATACGTTAACAATTGAGTCAATTACCAAAATGTTAACACTTGCAAATTATGAATCGCTAGATAATAATACATCAGGATCAATACTTCAATTAGCCAATGCTGCAGGGTTTAAAACTATTTGGCTTTCAAATCAAAGACCGATAGGAGTTTTTGAAAGTCTAATTACAAAAATTGCATTATCGTCTAGTGAAGTTCAATTTATTACTACCGCTTATGGTCAACATAATCGTACTCTTGACCAAGAGTTGATACCTAAATTTAACGAATATTTAGATCAAGAAATCAATAAGCCATTATTCGTAGTCATTCATTTAATGGGAACTCATTTTAAATATGAAAATCGATATCCTGATTCATTAAAAAATAAATTTAATTCAGCTCTAAATAAATCTCTATCAGAGAAAGAGAAAATTAATAATAAATACGATAGAGCAGTGTTAAATACTGATTACGTGATTTCAGAAATAATTAGTTCTGTTCAGCAGAAGGCTTCAAATAGTGCAGTGTTATATCTTTCAGATCATGGAGAAGAACTAGATAATTTAAAATTTCGTGGTCATAATGAGAGTTTTGCTACTAAGAGCATGTTTGAAATACCTTTTTTTGTTTGGCAATCTCAAGAGAACAAAAAAAATAATCCTTTGTTTTTTGATAATGACAGAAAATACATGTCGGACGACTTATTTCATACCTTAGCTGATTTTTTACAGATAAATTCAGACGAAGTTGATTCTACAAGAAGCATTTTTAGTACATCTTTTAAAAATCGAAAGCGTTTAGTTCTAGACTTTCAAAACTATGACTCTATATTTAGAAATTAAAATTTCTTATGACGTTTAAAACAAAAAAAATTGCAATTTTTACTTCATCATTAGGCGTTGGTGGTGCTGAGAAATTCGCGGCTAATCTCACTTTTATTATTCAAGGTTTAGGGTATGAAGTCCATGTTATTTCTGTTTTAGATAAAATAGATTATAATTATACTGGTAAACTCTTAAACTTAGGTCTAATAAATAATAATTCTAATCCAATTTTAAATAAAATTATAAAGTATAAAGTTTTAAGACGTTATTTGAAAACTCAAAAATTTGATTTTATAATTGATAATAGATCTCGACCAATTTTCATCAAAGAATTTCTGATTAAAAATTTTCTGTATAATGGGAATAATATAATTTATATGGCGCATAGTTCATTGCTGAAAAATTATGTACCACAAAGTAAATTTTTAGCTAGGTTATTATATAAGGAATCTAGATCCATAGTAGCTGTTTCAAATCACATAAAACAAAATTTAGAAAGTAAATATTATTTTAAAAGGGTAGAATTTATACCAAATACGGTATCAAATATTGAATTAAATCAAAATCAAAATATTATTCAAAATTTACCTCAGAGATATATTTTATATTATGGACGAATAGATAATAAAGTCAAAAATTTGTCATTACTTTTAAATGCTTACAAAGAGTCAAGACTTTCATCAAACAAAGTATTTTTAGTTATATTAGGAGATGGCCCTGATATAAATTTAATTAAGCAAATTGTTAAAAATATGGATCTTGAGTCCATGGTTTTATTTTTTGAATTTCAAGCAAATCCTAGTCAATTTATTAGAAATGCAATTTACACTGTATTGACAAGTAGATTTGAGGGTTTTCCAATGGTTCTTATTGAAAGCCTTTCGCTAGGTGTACCTGTGGTCTCAGTAGATTGTAAGTCTGGTCCTAAAGAAATTATTGATAATGAGAAAAATGGACTTTTAGTTGAAAATCATAATTTAATCGAACTTTCAACTGCATTCAACAGATTGTTTGAAGATAAAAACTTGTATAGAAACTGTTGTAATAATGCAAAACAAAGTATTAAAAAGTTTTCTGTAAATATAGTTTCTGAAAAATGGAAAGTCCTTCTTGAGAAATTAAATAATAAAATTTAAAAAGGAGAGAAATAAATATTAATTTTTATCAATGAAATTTGAATTTTTTTTAGTGTATCCAAAACATTTTTAGGTAAACTAAGAAGCAATCGTTGCTTAAAATTTAAGTTTTCAATTGAAATGGAGCTTTTAAGAAATTGAAAATTTTTAATATCATTACTTCTTTTTCTCTCAATGGCCATTGAAAAACGATTTAAATCCAAGAATTTTTTTAGGGATGTGTTTATTTCTTCTTCTTCTTTAAAATTATTTAAAACCTTTATTCTATCAATTTTATACTTTGAAATTGATAAATGATTTTCTTTAAAATTAAAGACCTTAAAAGCTGTCGATTTGGGATTAAATGCTATTTTGAAGTCAAGTGCTATTCTAATCCACATGTCTGTATCTTGACCTGATCTTAATTCTTCATTAAAATAGCCAATTTTATTAAAAGTACTTTTGGGAATCATTACTGCAGATGTCCACGCAATACAATCTTTTAGAGATGACTTAAAAAAATCAACTACAGCAGGACCAAGGCTAATTCCATTGTAATCAGCTTTGATTGGATTATTTTCACCATAGACTTTACTATACCCCATTGCGTATAAGCCACAATTTGGAAATGATTTATTTAGAGCTTTCATTTCTTCTAAATGATTTTTTTCCCATATGTCATCAGCATCTAGAAAAGCAAGTAAATTTGAGTTTGAAACTTCAATACCTAAATTTCTAGCATTTGAAACTCCTTTGTTGATTGAATTGTAAATTTTTATTCTTGAATCTTTAATTTTCTCTATTTTACTTAAACTCTCATCGGTTGAACCATCATTAACTATAATTATTTCAAAATCGGTGAATGTTTGATCAAGAACACTATTTAATGTTTTTTCTATGAATTTTTCTTTATTGTATAGTGGTATTATTATTGAAAAAAAACACATTCCTTTTTAAGATATATAACAAAGGTAACTTAATCGGTACAAATCAAAAATAAACAAGGATGGGTTTTTTGATTTTAATTGTTTCTCTAAATTTTTATTAAAAATAATGTAAATCAATTTCAGTAAATTATCAAGTTTAAATTTTTTTAATAAGTAATAGGTTTTCGTTATTTTCATGTAATCTTTACTAATAAGGTTGGATTGTACAAACAATAACGATGATTTAGCATAATTTTGAGTTTTTTGTAAAAACATAGTTGCACATTCTAAATTTTCGTGGAATACTTCGTTCTCTATGTGTTTGATTGCAATGTTATTTAACTTTAGATCATAAGAAAATAGAGTATCTTCATTGGCTTTTTTTGAAACTTCTTCATTAAATGGTATATTATTTATTACTTCTTTTAATATTAGAAAATTACTACTGAAGAGATTTAAGTAAGGACTGTTCTGTCGGTCAAATGTTTGCTTATATTCTCTAATTTTTCCGTATTTCCATCTAAGAATTTGTTTTTTTTCAATTGGTGTATTTCTATATTTTATGCCTCCTGATATTACTTGTGAACTATTATCAATGGCATTTAAATAATTTTTGATAAATTTTTTAGATTTTGGAATTACATCCGCATCAATAAATAATAGCCATTTATATTTTGATGTTACTGCTAGTTTATTTCTTGTAGCACTTCTTCCAATATTTGTTTTATTTCTTATGTAATAAACATTTGATAATTTATTCAAAGTAGAATTTTTCAACAAAATTTTCTTATTTGTCGAAGCATCATCACATATTAAAATTTCAAAAATTATTTTGTTTTTAGAACATTGCAAGTGTAGTTCTTTAACTAGGGTTGTTGTAAGATGATTAAATGTAGGAATTAAAATAGAAAGCATTATTTTTCTTTGCGTTGAACAACTTCAAAAATATTTTGATTCTCACATTTTAAAGTTTTACTAGGAAATTTTAATATTAGTGCATAATCATGTGTCGCCATAAATATAGTATTCCCTTTATTATTTAAATCTTGTAATACTTGCATTACCTCAATACTGGTTTGAGGATCTAAATTTCCCGTGGGTTCGTCAGCTAAAATTAGTTCAGGGTCGTTCAAAAGAGCTCTCGCAATTGCTACGCGTTGTTGCTCACCTCCTGAAAGCTCAAAAGGGAACTTATCAGATTTAGTATGCATATTTACTTTTTCTAAAACATTCTTGATTTTTTCACTAATTTTAATTTTATTATTCCACCCAGTTGCTTTCAAAACAAATTCTAAGTTTTTGAAAATCGATCTATCGTTCAAAAGTTTAAAATCTTGGAATACAATTCCAAGTTTACGCCGCATGTATGGTATTTCACTATCCGTTAAAGATCTTAAATTATAACCTACTATTTCTCCCTCTCCATTATTTAGTTTTAGATCACCATAAAGTGTCTTTAGTAGGCTACTTTTTCCAGAACCTGTTTTGCCAATTAAATAAACAAACTCACCTCTTTTTACATCAAGATTTATACTATCAAGAATAATATTTTTTTGATGAAAAATTGATGTATTTTTTAGCGACAGGACTGAGTTTGACATATTGTTAATATAATTTTTTTATAAATTTATTACTAATAGTTAAATAATCAAATTCCAACAAAATAAAATATTTCAATTAATAATTTTTAAAAAAATTGGTAAGTTTTTTAATATATTTATTAAATGGAAAATATATTAAATTACTTTGAAACAATACCATCACTCCATCGTACATTAATATTAGTTTTCACTCTGAGTTTTTTTTGGCTAATTGAAGGAGTATTTCCTTTGTTTAGCAATAAATATTTAAAATGGAATCATGCCAGGGCAAATTTAATGTTAACATTAACGACCATAATTGTTAATTTTAGCCTTGCTTTTTTTCTGCTAAAAACAGCAGATTGGGTATCTTCTAATGAATTTGGAATTCTAAATTGGTTTCCAGATATACCGTTGGTCTATTTTGTTTTATTAGGTATTTTGTTATTAGATTTTGTAGGTGCATACATGCCACACTTTTTAGAACACAAAATTAAGCCACTGTGGATGATACATTTGGTTCACCACACTGACCCTAATGTTGATATAACAACTGCAACAAGGCATCATCCATTGGAAAGTTTATTACGCTATTTTTTTACTTTGCTAGGAGTATTCTTAATTGGATTACCAATTTCCGTAGTCATGTTATACCAATCACTATCTTTATTTTTTACTCAATTTAATCATGCAAACATTAAGCTTCCAAATTCTTTAGATTTATTGTTAAGTTATATTATTGTTACACCAGGTATGCATAAAACACATCATCACCACAAGCTTCCTTTTACAGACAGTAATTATGGCAATATTTTTTCAATTTGGGATCGATTATTTGGTACATATAAATTCCGAGATCAAGATAATGTGGTATATGGAGTTGATACATTTCCAGATAAGGAAAAAAACATTCAATTTGATACATTGTTGAAACAACCTTTTCAACAATATAGAAAGCCGACTACTGATAAAGAAGGTAATTTGATCTAATAGATTTAAATTTTTTCAATTCAGGTTCCCAGGACTTTTTTATTTCATTAATGCCAACACCATTTTTTATTTGTTCCTGCAATTTTCTTTGGCCTGCTAATTTGTTAAAAAAAGAATTAAAGAAGGTATTTTTATTTTCAGTCTTCTTATAAGCATCTATTATCCAACTTAAATTAATTTCATTTAGTATTATTGAATTTTGAAGATTTTTCCCATAACAAATATCTCCTTCATATTTTGGTTTTTTTGCACCTAAATTTGGTTTAGGCTTGAACCGGAATTTCATATCATTACTTTTAATGAAAGGACTACCAAAAATTTGAAACTGTAATGATGTTCCTCGTCCAACACTAACATTTGTTCCTTCGAAAAGACAGAGGCTTGGGTATAAATTTATTGCCTTAGCATTAGGTAAATTAGGAGATGGTTTTATTGGTAGTTGATAAATAATTTTACGATTGTAATTTGAAATTGGAATAATTCTGATGTCACATTTAACATTATTTTCTAGCCAGCCTTCACCATTTATCATTAGAGCAAATTCACCAAGTGTCATTCCATGTGATATTGGTACAGGATGCATACCAACAAAACTTTTGTATTCCATATTCAATACTGGTCCATCTACATAATGCGCATTTGGATTTGGCCTATCTAATATTATTAATGGAATATTCATTTTTGCACAAGCTTCCATCATGTAATGTAATGTTGAAATAAAAGTGTAAAATCTAGCTCCGACCCCCTGTATATCGAAAATTATTAAATCAAGATCTTTTAATGAATTCGCATTTGGTTTTCTATTTTTGCCATAAAGTGAAACAATTGGTAATCCAGTTTTAATGTCTATGCCATCATTAACGTATTCACCTGCGTCAGATACACCTCTATAACCATGTTCTGGAGCAAAAACTTTTTTTACATCTACCTTCAAACTTATCAGTGAATCAACTAAGTGTGTATATTGTAATTTTGCATCCGATTCAGAAAGATTCTTGAAAATTACAGATGTTTGATTAGCTACTATTCCAATAGACTTATTTTTTAATTCAGGAAGTAAAAGGTCCAGTCGATTCGCCCCAACTTTTAATTTTTCTGTAGTTTTCAATTCATTATTTATTTCGTAAAATGAATTAAATTTCTTTGAGCAATGTGAAATAAAGTAAATTGAAACAAATAATAAAACTGTATTTTTGATGAAATTTAAAAACAACTGGATTTGAATTTTGAATTTTACATAGCTAAAAAGCTAATTAATTCTAATTTCCATAAAAATAGTGTTTCAGCACCAATAATAAAAATTGGTATTGCTGCGATAGCTGTAAGTACCATAGTAATGCTCATAGCTTTAGCTGTAAGTAATGGATTGCAAATTAAAATTAGAGATAAAGCTGTTGCATTTAATGGTCATATAACTATAACCAACTTTGATTCAAATTCATCCGAAGGTTCTAATTATCCTCTGCAGTTAAATCAATCATTTTATCCTAAATTTAACAATATTGATGGTGTTAATCACATCCAAGGAGTTGCACAAAAATTTGGTATAATAAGAACTGAGAAGGATTTTGAGGGACTTTTTATTAAAGGTGTTGGTGAGGATTATGATTGGAAATATTTTAAGGATTTTTTAGTTAATGGACGATTACCAGTTTATTCAAATCTCTATAGTAATGAAGTACTTATTTCAAAGTACTTAGCTGATAGATTAAATTTCAGGATTGAAGATTCTTTTCAAATGTATTTTTTGAAATCAGACTCGACCAGGCCTCCTAGTATAATTAAATTTAATGTAGTTGGTATATTTAATTCAGGATTTGCAGAGCTAGATCAAACCTTTTTAATAGGTGACATAAATCATATACAAAGGTTGAATAAATGGTCTAATACTCAAGTTGGTCAATTTGAAGTATTTATAGATGATTATGATTTATTAGAAAAAAAAGGTCTTCAAATTTATAATGAAATACCTTCCCATTTAGATTCTCAAACTATAGTGGAAAAGTATCCTGTCATTTTTGAGTGGATATCAATATTCGATAAAAACACTTTTGGAATAATTGTAATGATGATCTTTGTTGGTATGATTAACATGATTACTGCTCTTTTAGTTTTGATTTTGGAAAGAACAAAGATGATTGGGGTTTTAAAATCTCTTGGGTGTAATAATTGGAGTATTCAAAAAGTTTTTATTTACATGGCTGGACATCTAATTACTTATGGGCTTTTAATTGGAAATGCAATTGGATTAATCTTACTTTTTATTCAAAAATATTATAGTCCTATTTCTTTGAATCCATCAATTTATTATGTTAATAACGCGCCAGTTGAAATAGATATATTTTCAATTCTTTACTTAAATCTATCCACATTTTGTATTTGTGTTTTTGTAATGTTATTGCCGTCATACTTAGTTTCAAAAATATCTCCTGTCAAAGCAATTAGATTTGATTCTTAATAGTTGACTTTATTATACTTTGATTTGTTTACTAAATTGATGAAATTTGTAAAAAAAATTAAATGCAATACGCAAAGAATATTCTTGAAACTATAGGAAATACACCACTTGTTAAGTTAAATAAATTAACTTCTGAATTACCTTGTTTAGTATTGGCTAAATATGAAACATTTAACCCTGGAAATTCTGTTAAGGATAGAATGGGTTTGAAGATGATAGAGGATGCTGAAGCTGATGGTCGTCTAAAACCAGGTGGTACAATAATTGAAGGTACTTCAGGGAACACTGGTATGGGTCTAGCACTTGCTGCAATTGTGAAAGGTTATAAATGTATCTTTGTCATGAGTGACAAACAATCAAAAGAAAAAATGGATATACTCAAGGCAGTTGGCGCTGAAGTTGTAGTTTGTCCAACCGATGTGTCGCCAGATGATCCTAGATCATACTATTCTGTTTCAAGACGTTTAGGTAAAGAAACTCCTAATTCCTGGTATGTAAATCAATATGATAATCCAAGTAATACAAAAGCTCATTTTGAAAGTACTGGACCTGAAATTTGGCGACAAACCGATGGTAAGATAACTCATTTTGTAGTAGGTGTCGGAACAGGAGGAACTATTTCAGGTGTTGGTAGATTTCTAAAACAAAAAAACCCTAATATTAAAATTTGGGGTATAGATACATATGGAAGTGTTTTTAAGAAATATCATGAAACTGGTATTTTTGATGAAAATGAGATTTATCCCTATACAACTGAAGGTATTGGAGAAGATATTTTGCCTGCGAATGTTGATTTTGATATAATTGATGGTTTCACAAAAGTATCAGATAAAGATGCTGCAGTATACACTCAATTATTGGCCCAAAAAGAAGGAATGTTTTTAGGCAACTCTGCTGGTGCAGCAATTAAAGGGCTTTTACAACTAAAAAATCATTTTAAATCAGATGATGTTGTAGTTGTTTTATTTCACGATCATGGAAGTAGATATGTTGGTAAAATATTTAATGACGATTGGATGAAAAATATGGGATATATTGATTAGAACTCAGCTTACTTAAATGTACAATATTTGATCCTAATTATGTAAATTGCAATTGTGAATTATTTCTATGAATTATTATATTTTTTGCAACGTAATGGATTTTACGTTTGTCAACGGATAGCTGATCGTTTTGGAATGCGGGCTAGAGTAGTACGTACTTCTTTCATATATGTTACTTTTGTTACTTTTGGTTTTGGTTTTGCATTATATTTATTCGTAGCTTTTTGGTTAAAAATTAAAGATTTAATCTTTTCTAAACGTAGCTCAGTTTTTGATATTTAAATCATGGTAAATCCAATTGAAAAAGTATTCAAGTCAAAATTAAATATTGCAATTTTTTTGCTTTCAATTTTAATACTTTCAGGAATTGTAGGGTTTAAAATTATTTCAGGATTTTCATGGATTGATTCTATATACATGACTATAATTACCATAACAACTGTTGGTTTTGGTGAGGTACAACCATTGGATAGTCAGTCAAAATTATTTACTGTAGGTCTTATCCTAACAAGTGCTGTAACTGTTGGTTATGCTCTAAAAGTTATAACAGAGTATTTAATATCAAAAAATGACATCAATGAATTAAAACAAAAGAAAATGCAAAAAACAATTGATAATCTTTCAGGTCACATAATTATATGTGGATATGGAAGAAATGGTAAACAAGCTGCAAAAAAACTCAAAGCGCACAATCATAATTTTGTTGTTATTGAAAAAAGTGAACAAATTATTCAGAAAATCAAAGGAGATAATTTGAATTGTATTTTTGGTGATGCCAATGAGGATGATATTTTGATAAATGCTGGCATTGATAGAGCATCATGTCTAATAAGCGCTCTTCCAAATGACTCTGAAAATGTTTTTGTTGTATTATCAGCTCGCCAGATAAATCCAAACATAAGAATAATTAGCAGAGCTTCTGATGAAACTTCTTACAGTAAATTAAAACTTGCTGGAGCTAACAATGTTATACTTCCAGATCAAATTGGTGGTAATCATATGGCTTCTTTGGTGGTTGTGCCTGATCTTTTGGAATTTGTAGATAACCTTTCTATAATCGGAAATCAAAATATAAATATTGAAGAGATCCCTGTAGAAAAACTTTATGATGTTTCAAATGTCAAAACTATTCTAGAACTTGATCTTAGAAAAAAGACAGGTTGTAATGTTATAGGTTACAAAGACAGCAATGGAGAATACCACATAAACCCAGATGCTAATCAAAAATTAATACCTGGCTCAAAAATAATTGTATTAGGTAAGTCAAAACAAATTCAAAATTTGAATTCAATTTATAATATTGATTTTTGAATTTTCACTTATTTTAAAACTTTTTAAGGATAATTTTAATAAACCATTTTTTTTTGGGATATTGCCTCTAGACAAAATAAAATTTAAAAACATGAAACCTAATTTCAAACTATTAACCGCTTTAATTCTACCATTTTTTTCTCACGCTCAGGATAAGGGACTTGATCAAATAATTGATGAGAAATTTGGTGAAGCTACTGGGTGGTTTGTAGATTTTATTTTTTACCAAATTGAATTTAGTAAGGATGTTAAAGTTTTTTGGGTTTTATTTCCATTAATTTTTGGAGCGGCTTATTTTACTTTATATTTTAAATTTATCAATTTCAGAGGAATCTGGACTTCAATAAATATTGTCAGAGGAAAATATGATAGTTTTGATAATGACAATACTTCAAATGAAAGTGATCAGGGAGAAGTTTCACATTTTCAAGCTTTAACAGCAGCACTTTCTGCAACTGTTGGATTGGGTAATATTGCAGGTGTTGCAATAGCTGTTTCAATTGGTGGTGCAGGCGCAACTTTTTGGATGATTGTGGCTGGGCTTTTAGGAATGGCGTCTAAATTTGTAGAGTGTACTTTGGGCGTCAAGTACCGAGATATTGATGAAAATGGTGTTGTCTACGGAGGTCCAATGTACTATTTAACAAAAGGCTTGAAGTCTAGTGGTTTAGAAAAATTAGGTAAGTTTCTAGCTGTTTTATTTGCGATATTTGTTGTTGGTGGTTCATTTGGTGGAGGAAATATGTTTCAGGTGAACCAAGCATTTCAGTTGTTGGAAAATATTACTGGTGGAGAATCATCATTTCTTTATCAAAAAGGCTGGTTATTTGGAATTGTAATGGCTATTCTTGTGGGAGTTGTAATAATTGGTGGAATTAAGAAAATAGCTAATGTTACTGATAAAATTGTTCCATTCATGGTCGTTATTTATGTATCTGCTTCCTTATTTGTAATATTTTCAAATATTAAAATGATTCCTGATGCGTTCAGCCAAATTATCAATGGTGCTTTTAGTCCTCAAGGAGTTGCAGGAGGAGTAATTGGGGTTTTAGTCCAAGGATTTAGAAGAGCTGCTTTTTCAAACGAAGCTGGTATAGGATCAGCATCAATTGCACACTCTGCAGTAAAAACTAAGTACGCTGCTTCTGAAGGTCTTGTTGCTCTTTTGGAGCCATTTATTGATACAGTAGTAGTTTGTACTATGACAGCTCTAGTCCTTATAATTACTGGTTATGTCGATCCATCAAATGCAAGTTTGAATAATGCTGATGCCATTTTATTAACTTCAGGAGCTTTTGAATCAGCAATTTCATGGTTCCCTTATGTTTTGACTATTGCAGTAGTTTTATTTGCATTTAGTACAATGATATCTTGGTCATATTATGGATTTCAAGGTTGGGCTTATTTGTTTGGTAGATCAAAGAGAATGGAATATATGTACAAACTAATATTTTGTTTTTTTGTCATAATTGGTTCAGCTGCAAGTTTAGGGTCCGTTATTGATTTTTCTGATGCCATGATTTTTGCAATGATGGTACCCAATATGGTTGGTATTATTATCCTTGCACCAAAAGCAAAAAAAGAGCTTCAAAAATATTTTTCCGCAATTAAACAACAGTCTTAACCTCTCAGAGCTATACACGGTAGATAACATTTTTTAACAGTAATTTAATTTTGTGTTTTTTCGGAGCTTTATTGTTAAAATGATTAAAAATATTTCTTGTCAAATTAACAAAACTTAAAGATTTTAATACAAAGAAATAATCTTAATTAAATTATATTTGTATGTAATATTTTTATATGGATTTTCAATTTTCAGAAGAGCAAAAAATGATTTCAAATTCTGCAAAAGATTTTGCAGAGCAACACATCAGGCCTCACATTATGAAATGGGATGAAAGTCAATATTTTCCCAGAGAAATTTTAGAAAAAGCTGGTGAGATGGGCTTTATGGGTATATTTATTCCAGAAGAATATGGTGGATCGGGCCTTGGATACCATGAATATGTCAGTATAATAGAAGAAATTTCTAAAGTTGACCCATCAATAGGGTTATCTATAGCTGCTCATAATTCTTTGTGCACTGGCCATATATTTTATTTTGGTAATGAAGAACAAAAGAAAAAATGGCTCCCAAACCTTGCTTCAGGAAAGCACATAGGTGCATGGGGCCTTACTGAACATAATACTGGTAGCGATGCTGGTGGTATGAATACCACAGCTGTTAAAGATGGTGATTTTTATTTGTTAAATGGATCTAAAAATTTTATCACTCACGGTAAGAGCGGTGATGTAGCTGTTGTTATTGCCAGGACTGGTGAAAAAGGAGATTCACGTGGTATGTCTGCTTTTATAGTTGAAAGAGGAACTCCAGGATTCAGTGGTGGTAAAAAAGAAGATAAATTAGGAATGCGGGCTAGTGAAACAGCTGAACTTGTTTTTGATAATTGTAGAATTCCAAAAGAAAATCTAATTGGTAATGAAGGAGACGGATTTGTACAATCTCTCAAACTTCTCGACGGGGGACGTATTTCTATCGGTGCTTTATCTTTAGGAATATCAAAAGGTGCATATGAGGCTGCTTTGAAATATTCAAAAGAGAGATTTCAATTTGGAAAACCTATTTCAAGCTTTCAAGGAATCTCTTTCAAATTATCAGATATGGCAACCGAAATTGCTGCTTCAGAGTTATTGATTCACAAAGCTGCATCTATGAAAAATAAAGGTCAAAAAGTTACGATACAGGGTGCAATGGCAAAAATGTTTTCTAGCGAAGCCTGCGTTAAAATAGCAAATGAAGCTGTTCAAATTCATGGAGGTTATGGATACATCAAGGAATTTCCAGTTGAAAAATTTTACAGAGACTCAAAACTATGTACAATTGGAGAAGGTACTACTGAAATTCAAAAACTAGTAATAGCAAGAAATATTTTAAAATAATTCGTTCAACTACAAATAATAAAACTATATTTGCAGTCAATTTTAAAGAAAGGAGGTTTTAGATTATGTTGATAATACCAATTAAAGAAGGAGAAAATATTGATAGAGCGTTAAAGAGATTCAAGCGTAAATTTGATAAGACTGGAACTAAGCGTTCATTGCAAACCCGCAAACAATTTACTAAACCCTCAGTTAAAAGAAGAGCTGAAATACAAAAAGCTCAATACATTCAAAATCTTAGAGACGCTGAGAATATTTAATTTTCTTATTTGAAAATATTTTAAAAAAACACCTTTTTGGTGTTTTTTTGTTTTTATCCTTTTATCCACGTATTTTTTTTTGATTAATTTTATAAGGTTTTCAATTTTATTCTATGTCATTAAGCTCATTTAAAGATTTTTTAAAGCTTGAAAAAAAATATTCAGAGCACACATTATTAGCCTATTCAAACGATATTGAATCTTTTTTTTCATTTTTAAAATCTGAATTTAAACAACTTGAGCATGAGGAAGTTGATTATTCTCAGGTTAGATATTGGATTACAAAGCTAGTTGATATGGGTTTGTCTAATGGCACTATTAATCGTAAGATTTCGTCATTAAAGACATATTATAAATATTTAGTTAAAATCGAAGTTTTAAAAAGCTCTCCTCTTCTAAATCATAAAGCGCTTAAGCAAAACAAGAAAATTCAAGTACCTTTTTCAGAAGATGAAATAAAAGCCGTTTTGGAATTAAATATTAATAATCATTTTGATGATATTCGAAATAAATTAATTGTAGAGCTTTTGTACTCAACAGGCATAAGACGAGCTGAACTAATTAATTTAAAATTAACAGATGTTGACATTAATCAAAACCAAATAAAAGTTTTGGGAAAACGTAATAAAGAACGTTACATTCCATTAATGAAATCTGTACAAGATACAATCAGCTTATATCTTATTAAGAGGAATTTGTTAGATTCAATTGATGATATACCATATCTTTTTTTAACTAAAAAAGGGAAGAAAATTTATAGTGCATTGGTTTACAGGGTTGTTAAAAATTATTTTACTCAAGCTTCTGCTAAAGTAAAAAAAAGCCCTCATATCTTAAGGCATTCTTTCGCTACCCATTTGCTTAACAATGGGGCAGATCTCAATTCAGTAAAGGAACTCCTTGGGCATTCAAGTTTAGCTTCGACTCAAGTTTACACCCACAATAATATATCTGAACTAAAAAAAGTTTATTCAAGATCTCATCCCAGAGAAACATAATGCAGATATTTTATTATAAAATTTTAAAAAATGATAAAAATTTTAATTTCATTTTTTATGTTTTTGTGTAGATTAACAACTAATTGTCATAAAACACCTTAAAATTAGTTGTTGTTACCATATAAAAATATTTCAAAAATGTTTTGAAACATTAAAAATTACATATACATTTGCAGTCCGTTAGAAATGGCGGGCTTTTTTGTTGTGTAATAACTTCAAAATTGCCGATGTAGCTCAGCTGGCTAGAGCAGCTGATTTGTAATCAGCAGGTCG
>JAYNFX010000008.1:0-41357 GCA_038106885.1 Flavobacteriaceae bacterium
AGAATGGGTATTAATGGATTATGTAAATGTTGTAGTTCATATTTTTCAAAAGCAAACAAGAGAGTATTACGATATAGAAAATCTGTGGGGTGATGCTAAAATCACAATGATTAATTCAAGTTTATAAAACATTTTTATATGTCAAAAGATAAAAAACCAAACAATTTTAAATTTAATTCCTACTGGCCATACGCTGCAGTTTTAGTAGTAATTTTAATTTTAAATTTTTCTTCTTTCTCTAGTTCTGGTGTAATTACTACTACACCATCTAAGTTCTTTAAATTTTTAAAAGATGGTGATGTTAAAAAAGTTGAAATTGTCAATAAAAGAGAGGCTAAGGTTTACCTTAACGAAAAAGCGACATCCAAAGAGGTACACAGAAAATCCAAGCCTAGCCAATTTTTACCAATAGGCCTTTCCCCAAATTATTCATTTGAATTTGGAGATGTACAATTATTCCAAAAACAACTTGAAGATACAATAATTGAAGAAAATCTTGATACAGAACTGAATTTCAAAACAGAATCTAATGCTTTTGGTGATATTTTAATTTCTATTATACCGTTTGTTTTAATTATTGCTGTTTGGATCTTTATAATGAGAAGGTTTTCAGGTGGAGGTGGCCCTGGAGGTGGTGGTCAAATTTTTAATATTGGTAAATCAAAAGCTAAACTGTTTGATGAAAAACTTGAAACTAAAACTACTTTTGAAGACGTTGCTGGGCTAGAAGGAGCTAAAGAAGAAGTTCAAGAAATTGTAGATTTTTTGAAAAATCCTGAGAAGTATACTTCTTTAGGTGGTAAAATACCTAAAGGAGCCTTGTTAGTTGGTCCTCCTGGAACTGGTAAAACCTTACTTGCAAAAGCAGTTGCCGGAGAGGCTAAAGCACCATTTTTCTCACTTTCTGGATCAGATTTTGTTGAAATGTTTGTAGGAGTAGGCGCCTCCAGGGTAAGAGATCTTTTTAAACAAGCAAAAGATAAGTCACCTTCAATTATTTTTATTGATGAAATTGATGCGATAGGACGAGCTAGGGGTAAAAGTAATTTTTCTGGATCTAATGACGAACGTGAAAATACCTTAAACCAATTATTAACTGAAATGGATGGTTTTGGATCAAATACAAATGTAATTGTGTTAGCTGCTACTAACCGTGCTGATGTTTTAGATAAAGCGCTCATGAGAGCAGGGCGATTTGACCGTCAAATATATGTTGATCTACCTGACTTAAGAGAAAGGAAAGAAATTTTTGAAGTTCATTTAAAACCATTGAAAAAATCTAAAAATCTTGATACTGATTTTCTTTCAAAACAAACTCCAGGTTTTTCTGGTGCTGATATTGCTAATGTATGCAATGAAGCTGCTCTTATTGCTGCTAGAAAAGATAAAAAATCAGTAGAGAAACAGGATTTTTTAGACGCTGTTGATAGAATAATTGGCGGACTAGAGAAAAAAAATAAAATTATTACAGCTGAGGAGAAAAAAGCAGTTGCTTTTCACGAAGCTGGGCATGCTACGGTAAGTTGGATGCTTGAGCATGCTGCACCACTTGTTAAAGTTACTATTGTTCCCAGAGGCCGATCCTTAGGAGCAGCATGGTATCTTCCAGAAGAAAGACTGATAGTTAGACCTGAACAAATGTTGGATGAGATGTGTGCAGCTTTAGGCGGAAGGGCAGCTGAAAAAGTTATTTTTAATAAAATTTCAACCGGTGCATTAAGCGATCTTGAAAAAGTAACAAAACAAGCTAGAGCTATGGTTACGGTATATGGACTTAGTAGTAAATTAGGTAATTTGACCTATTATGATTCATCTGGACAAAATGAATACGGGTTTTCCAAGCCATACAGTGAACAAACTGCTGAACTAATTGATAAAGAGATTTCAGAAATTGTAGAAAAACAATACCAGCGAGCTATTAGTTTATTAGAAAAATATAAAGATAAATTAATACAATTAGCAGAAGTGTTATTAAAAGATGAGGTAATATTCAAAGACAATCTTGAAAAGATATTTGGTAAAAGGCCTTTTGAAAAAGAAAATAAAGAATCAAAAAGTGAAGAAGAAGAATAAGATAACTTTCGCTAAATTATAAACCAATAGTATTTTTAATTTTTTATCTTTGAGTAGTCGTTTTTAAAAACACTTTCTTCTTGATGAATTTATTCCGAAAAATATTTAGCTCAGATAGTAAAGAGCAAAAAAAAGAGCAAAAAAAAGAAGATAAAAGTGACTCTTCTTCAAAAAAAAATCTCCCAGTTGATGAACTATTTACAGTAAACTTTAACGAAAACGGCGGGAAATTTTTATACTGCGAAAGTATTGACGAAGTCCATGAATTTTTAAATCAAATAATTGAAGAAAATAATTGGAATGATAAATCAGCTTTAATACTTAACTCAAGATTAAAAAAACAGTTTAAAAACTTCAAATGGCAGACTACTAAAAAACTCTCTGAAGGTCACTATTTATTTACAACTTGTGAAAACCTTATTGCAAGTGATGGTTCAATTCTAATTTCATCAAATCAAATTGCAGAAAAAAAATTACAAGAACTTCCAAAAAATTTCATCATTTACTCAACAACTAGTCAAATTGTAAATACCATTGGTGAAGGACTACAAATTATAAAAGCAAATAATAAAAAAAATATCCCATCAAATATCACTACAATTAAGCATTTCAAGATTAATGAAGAAAATAATTTTTTGAGCTATGGAAGTAGCTCAAAAAATTTATATTTAATATTATTAGAAGATTTATAATTTGGCTTATAAAGAATTTATTAAACGATCAATTTCAGGTATTTTATTTGCAAGCATATTAATATTTGCAGCTCAAAATAGAATTACTTTTTTAGCTTTGATCCTAATTTTTGGATTGATTACATTATTAGAGTTTAATAGATTAATTAAACAAAAAAATCCTTTTTCATATTTAATATTTATTTTAATTTTTTTCATTTTTGGCTTATTAGATTTGATAATAAAAATTCCTGCTGGAATAAATGAAGTATCTCAAATAATACACGTTATATCTCTTTTTGTTTTACTTTTTTTAACCAGAGATTTATTCTCTTCAAAAAGCTTACCAAAACTACTAACAAATAGATATATTAATACAACTTTCTATATTAGTTGTGGATTTATTTTTCTAATCTTAATCTCATTAAATTCTGGATCATTTAGTTCCAATACAATTGTGGGTATGTTTGTTTTAATTTGGATAAATGATAGTTTTGCTTATCTAATTGGAAGTAATTTTGGTCGTCAAAAATTATTTGAAAGTGTTTCGCCTAAAAAAACAGTGGAAGGTTTTTTAGGAGGTGTTTTCTTTTCTGCAATTGGAAGCTATTTTATTTTTAAATACACAAATAATTTAGAATTTTCAAATTGGCTAATTATTAGTGTAATTATCAGCGTCTTTGGTACTATTGGTGATTTAATTGAGTCAAAATATAAAAGGCAAGCTAATGTGAAAGATAGTGGTAATTTAATGCCTGGGCATGGAGGCTTATTAGATCGATTAGATAGCGCTATTTTTGTTGCACCATTTATTTATTTATTTTTAAAAATTTTGAATTATGTTTCATAAAGAAGGTCATAAGATTATTTTAATAAGTTTTTTCATTGTTGGTTGTTTATTCCTATTAACTGATTTAATAGGTAATTCATTAGTTGAGAAAATTTTACAAATTTTACTGCTTATTTTTTTCTTACTCATAATACAATTTTTTAGAAATCCTAAGCGAAATACTCTGCAAAATGATAAGCAAGTTATTAGCCCTGTTGACGGTAAAGTTGTAGTAATAGAAGAAGTTACTGAGAATGAATATTTTAAAGATAAACGTTTACAGGTTAGTATTTTCATGTCACCTATTAATGTACACGTAACAAGATATCCAATTGGGGGGAAAATACTTTATAGTAAATACCATCCAGGAAAGTATCTTTTTGCTTGGCATCCAAAATCAAGTGAAGAAAATGAACGTACCACAGTAGTTATTGAAAATAAAAAATTTGGTAAATTGTTATACAGGCAAATAGCAGGTGCTCTTGCTAGAAGAATTGTAAATTATGCACAAAAAGATAAATTAGCAAATCAAGGAAATGATGCTGGATTTATTAAATTTGGATCTAGGGTTGATTTATTTTTACCTTTAGATTGTGAAATTAAAGTAAAGATCGACCAAAAGGTGAAAGGAGGCGAAGATATAATTGCTGAAGTTTAATTATGACTTTAAATAAATTAGATAAAGAATTTAAATTGGCTGTTGAAAGTATCAACAATCATCAAGATCCTTTCCCAGCTGACATACTTTTGAAGCTTTATGCCTACTATAAAAAAGCTACTAATAATTACAGCCGTCCAAATAGCAGTAAACCAATTATAAATGCTTTCAAAACAAATGCTCTTTTCCAAGTAGACAATATATCTCAGGAAGAGGCAAAAAAACGATATATAGAATTGTCTAAAAAATATCTACTTAACAGATCCAAATGATCATATCAAATTTTTAAGACTTGTTTCAAGCGTTTTAATCTTTTCTAGAGCATCGCTTTCTTTTTTCTTTTCACTTTCAACAACTTTTGTTGGAGCATTCGAAACAAAATTTTTGTTAGAAAGTTTTTTCTGAACAGATTTTAGAAATCCTTTTGTATAATTTAATTCTTCATTTATTTTTGATATCTCTGCATCCAAATCAATATCTATATCAGCAACTATAAAATACTGATTGGATTTAACTCTGAATGAAAATGATTTTTCAAGACTTTTTACTGAGTAGTGAATTTTTGATACATTACCAAGTTTTGAAATTATTCCATCAAATTCAATTGAACTTGACATATTATTAGTAACATAGAGTTCAATAGATTTTTTAAATGGAATATTTTTTTGTTTTCTTATATTTCTAATGCTGGAAATAACATCAGTAGCAAAATTAAAATCTTCTAAAAATAATTCATCATAATTTTCGATCTTAGGCCATTTAGAAATAATTAAAGCCTGGTCAGTGGATCTTTCTTTTAAATGTTGCCAAATTTCTTCTGACAAAAATGGCATAAACGGATGTAATAAGGATAGATTTTTTTCCATTAAATTAACTAATTCATCAAAAGTTTTTTTATCTATTGGATCTCCATAAGAAGGTTTAATTATTTCAAGGAGCCACGAACAATAATCATCCCAAATGAGTTTGTAGATTGTCATTAAAGCATCGCTTAATCTATATTTATTAAAATGATCTTCAATTTCAATTAATGCCTTTTGGAATTTTCCAGAATACCACTTAAGTGCAATCGAAGAATCTAATGGCTGTTCAATTTTTTTTACTTCCCAACCTTTAATCAATCTAAAAGAATTCCAAATTTTATTGCCAAAAGATTTACCCTGTTGACACAAAGCTTCGTCAAATAATAAATCGTTACCTGCAGCTGAGCTTAACAATAAACCAACACGAACACCATCTGCACTGTAGTCATCAATTAATTTTAAAGCATCAGGTGAATTCCCTAAAGATTTACTCATTTTTTGACGTTTCTTGTCACGAACTAAACCTGTCAAATATACATTTTCGAAAGGCTTATCATTTTTAAATTCAAAACCAGAAACAATCATACGTGCTACCCAAAAAAATAAAATATCAGGTCCTGTAACTAAATCATTAGTAGGATAGTAATAGTTTATCTCAGAATTTTCTGGATTTCGAATACCATCAAAAACAGAAATAGGCCAAAGCCATGATGAAAACCAGGTGTCCAAAACATCAGAATCCTGCCTTAAGTCATCAATTGTATAAACATTATTTTTTGTTTTTAAATGAACCTGCTTTAATGCATCTTTTTTAGATTTGGCAACAACAAATTCGTCCTTCCCAGTACCATAATAGTATGCTGGTATACGTTGACCCCAATAAAGTTGTCGTGAGATATTCCAATCTCGTATATTCTCCATCCAATGGCGGTATGTATTATTAAATTTTTTAGGAAATAATTTGATTTTACCTTCATTTAATACAGCATCAATAGCGGGTTTAGCTAAGTCTTTCATTTTTAAAAACCACTGGTCTGACAATCGTGGTTCAATTACTTCCTTTGTTCTTTCAGAAGTACCAACTTTATGAATATGTTCTTCAGTTTTAACAAGCTTTCCTAAAGAATCTAGTTCCTGAATGATTTTCTTTCTTACAACAAATCGATCTTGACCCTCGAAATGAAGTCCATTATGATTCAAAGATGCATCTGGATTGAAAATATCAATAACTTCTAAATTATGTTTATCGCCTAAGATTTTATCATTTTCGTCGTGAGCTGGAGTTACTTTCAAACATCCTGTTCCGAATTCCATATCAACATATTCATCCTCAATAATAGGAATTATTTTGTTACTAATAGGTACTACTGCTGATTTACCTCTAAGGTGTTTATACCTTTCATCATTTGGATTTATGCAAATTGCAGAATCGCCAAAAATTGTTTCAGGCCTGGTAGTTGCTATTGTAAGTGAATCATTACTAGTAGATATATTATATTTTATAAAATATAAATTACCTTTTCTCTCTTCATAAATAACTTCCTCATCAGAGAGTGTTGTTTTTGCTTTAGGATCCCAATTAACCATCCTAAATCCTCTGTAAATCAAACCTTTTTCGTAAAGATCTATAAATGATAAAATAACAGATTCACTCATATCTTTGTCAAGCGTGAACTTAGTTCTGTCCCAATCACATGAGCAACCCAACTTTTGTAATTGTTTTAGTATTACTCCTCCATATTCATTTGTCCATTCCCAAGCATGACTTAAAAATTCTTCTCTTGAAATATCATTTTTTTCAATTCCATTTTCTCTTAATTTTGCAACAACTTTAGCTTCAGTAGCAATAGAAGCGTGATCAGTACCTGGAACCCAACAAGCATTTTTACCTTGAAGGCGAGCTCGACGAATTAAAACATCTTGAATAGTGTTATTAAGCATATGACCCATATGTAAAATTCCTGTTACATTAGGCGGTGGAATTACAATAGTGTAAGGCTCTCTATTATCTGGAATTGATTTAAAATATTTGTTTTTTAGCCAATATTCATACCACTTTTGCTCTACTTTACTAGCATCATAACTTAATGGGGTCGTCATTTATCTTAAGTGATTAGATTATTAAGTAAACAAAAGTACTTATTATTTATATTCTTAAAAATTTTTTTGTTTATAATAATGTGTAAGTATTTTTTGATTGTATGAAAAATCTTTAAATTTACAATTGTATAAAACTAATTTATCATGAAAAAACTATTTGTTATTCTTTTACTTGGATTTTCTGCTATTGCTTTATCAGCCCAAAATGATAAATCTGCAAAAATAGAATTCGAAACTACTGTAATTGACTATGGAACAATTGAAAAAGGGTCTAATGGTCTTCGCGTTTTCAAATTTAAAAATACTGGAAACGCTCCTCTTGTGGTGAGCTCAGTTAAATCAAGTTGCGGATGCACCGTACCAAAAAAACCTGAAGCTCCAATATTACCAGGGGAGTCAGGTGAAATTGAAGTGAAATACGATACAAAAAGAGTAAATCCAATTAGAAAAACTATTACAGTTACTTCTAATGCAGAAACCCCAACTGTAGCCTTGAAAATAAAAGGAAATGTAATTGATTCTAGTAAGAAAAATGTAATGGAAAAAAATAAAAGTATTATTGAAAAATAACTTAAAAAAACTAAATTAAGCACCTAGTACAGGTGCTTTTTTTATTTAATTTAACTACAATTATACTTTATTATAATTCAACTTTAAAATAAATTTGTATTTTGAATTTTAACTTTTTTTCAAATGCCTAAAATCTCAAATAGAGGAATACAAATGCCTTCATCACCAATAAGAAAATTGGTGCCATTTGCTGAACAAGCAAAATCTGAGGGGGCCCATGTTTATCACCTAAATATCGGACAACCTGACATTAAGACTCCAGAGATTGCTCTCGCTGCAGTAAAAAACAACAATATTAGCATATTGGCGTACAGCCGGTCTGAAGGTTCTGATCAATATAGAAGCAAACTTGCTGACTATTATAAAGCCAACCAAATAGAAGTTGAGGCTAATGACATAATTGTTACCACTGGAGGTAGTGAAGCGCTTCAATTTGTCCTCGGCAGTATAATGGATCAGGAAGATGAAATAATAATTCCAGAGCCCTTCTATGCTAATTACAGCGGGTTTTCTACTGCACAAGGTATAAATGTAATCCCTGTTGTTTCTAAAATTGAAAATAATTTTGCATTACCACCAATTTCAGAATTTGAAAAATTGATAACTTCAAAAACCAAAGCAGTACTAATATGTAATCCTGGAAATCCAACAGGATATTTGTACTCCAAAGAAGAAATAAATCAACTTGAACAATTAGTAATTAAACATGATTTATTTTTAATCTCGGATGAAGTTTATAGAGAGTTCTGCTATGATGGTTACACACACAATTCAATAATGACAAAACAAAGTCTAAGTGATCATGCGATTATGATTGACTCTGTATCTAAAAGATATAGTATGTGTGGTGCAAGAATCGGTTGTTTAGTGACCAAAAATAAAAGCGTATATAGTACAGCATTAAAATTTGCTCAAGCCAGACTGTCTCCACCTACTTATGCACAAATCGCTAGCGAAGCAGCTCTATGTACACCAGATTCTTATTTTCAAAAAGTAATAAATGAATATTCAAACAGAAGAAATATTTTAATCGAAGAATTAAAAAAAATTGATGGAGTAAAAGTCGCTACCCCAAGAGGTGCCTTTTATTGTATTGTAGAGCTTCCTATTAAAAATGCTGACGATTTCGCCCAATGGCTTCTTGAAAAATTTAGAGTTAATAATGAAACTATAATGATTGCCCCTGCTGCTGGATTTTATGCAACAGAAGGTTTAGGAAAAAACCAAGTAAGAATTGCTTATGTTCTAAAAAAGGCTGAACTAATCTCTTCAGTGAATATTTTAAAAGAAGGTTTAAAAGTATATAATTCATCAATTTGAAAAAAAATTATTCTTTAAAATCATTAAATAGTTTTGGCATTGATGTTAATGCTGATAATTTCTGTTCTGTTGAAAATCTCAGTGAATTATTTAAATTTTTAAAAACTAAACCCTCAAATCTTTTTATACTTGGTGGGGGAAGCAATATACTTTTTACAAAAAATGTTGAAGGAACAGTTTTACACATAAACCTTAAAGGCATAGAAGTTTTAAAAGAAGGTAATTTCTTTAGTGAGGTTAAAGTTTCAGCCGGCGAAAATTGGCATGATTTTGTTTTGTGGTCAATTGATAAAAATTTAGGTGGATTAGAAAACCTATCTCTTATCCCAGGAAATGTTGGTACTGCTCCAATTCAAAATATCGGTGCTTATGGAGTTGAACTAAAGGATAATTTTGTTAGCTGTGAAGCTATAAATCTTTTAACACTTGAAATTGAAACTTTCACAAATTTAGAATGTAAATTTGGATATAGAAATTCAATTTTTAAATCTGAAAAAAAAGGGGAATATATTATTATAAGTGTCACTTTTAAGCTAACAAATAAAAATCATAATATTAAAACATCATATGGTGATATAAAAAAGCAGTTAGAAAAAAATAGTATTAAATATCCTAAAATCAAAGACATTTCTGATGCTGTAATACTAATAAGAAAATCTAAATTGCCTGATCCTGAAGTTATTGGAAACGCTGGTAGTTTTTTTAAAAACCCAATAATTAATAGCAAAACCTTCTCGACAATAATAAAGCAGTTTCCTAATATACCAAACTATAAGATTTCAAAAGACGAAATAAAAATTCCTGCTGGATGGTTAATCGAAAAAGCTGGTTTTAAAGGTAAAAAATTTAACACTTACGGAGTTCATGATAAACAAGCGCTTGTATTGGTGAATTACGGAAATGCATCAGGAAAAGAAATATTAGAATTATCAAAATTAATACAAAAAACAATAATTACAATTTTCGGTATCAAATTGGAAAGAGAAGTAAATATTATTTAAATTAAAATATTAAATTGTATAATGGAATCAAAATTCAATCTACAATGAAACTGCTAATTATTACACTAGTTTTGCTAAGTATTGGAATAGCTGGAATTTCAATCAAAATTTGGATAAAAAAAAATGGGAAATTTGCAGGCACATGTGCTAGTCAAAATCCAATGATCAATAAAAATGACGAACCGTGTGGCTTTTGCGGTAAAACACCAGATCAATTTAATGATTGTAAAAAATCTTAAAATTTTAAAGGATTTTAATTAACCAAGCTTTAAGATACAAATTGTTATATTTACAAAAAGCAATAATCCTATTTTGAATCTATCTAAAGCCATTACAGAAGCAAAACAAAATAATCAAGTTGCTTTTAATTTTCTTCTTGAGACTTATTGGAACGACGTTTTTAACTTCATGTTAAAAAGAACTAAAAATGAAATTGATGCAGAAGATGTAACAATCGAAGCTTTTTTTAAAGCATTCAATAAAATTGGTTCTTTTGATCCAAAATTTAAATTTAAAACATGGTTAATTACTATTGCAAAAAACACACATTTTGACAATTTAAGAAAACAAAAAAAAAGTATATCAAGTCAATATACAAAGGATGATGAAAACCGATCACATTGGATTGTAGATAATTCACCTACTGCTGAAGACCGTTTAATCAACGAACAAAACTTAGCAGAGTTACTTAAAGACATAAAAAAATTAAAAAAACATCACCAAGAAATAATTCAACTTCGTTATTTTCAAGAAAAATCATATGTAGAAATTGCATTTCAGCTACAGATCCCAGTAAATAATGTAAAAGTCAAACTTTTACGCGCAAAAAGATTATTAGCAGAAGTAATAAGCAAAAAAAATGATTAAATACTTAAAAAAACTAGGCCCAGGTTTACTTTTTGCTGGAAGTGCTGTTGGAGTATCACATTTAGTTCAATCAACAAAAGCGGGAGCAAATTTTGGATTTGGTTTGATATGGGCATTAGTTTTAATTAATATAATTAAATTCCCTTTTTTTGAATTTGGCCCCAGATATGCTGCAGCAACTGGAGAAAATTTACTAGAAGGGTACAAAAAACTAGGCAAAGTATTTTTAAAGGTTTATGTAGTATTAAGCTTTGCCACAATGTTTACTATACAAGCAGCAGTTACAATTGTAACTGCTGGAATAGCATCATCTCTTCTTAAAAATTCGTTGAATATCCAATCATGGACATTAATTATATTATTTTTTTGCCTACTGATTCTAATCTTTGGAAAATTTAAATTTTTGGATAAATTCATGAAAATTATAATTATAATATTGAGCTTCTCAACAATTATTGCAGTTGTAAATGCATTTTTTAATTTGGATTATGATACTAATTGGACTCAAGTTTTTCCCTCAAGTAATCAAGATATTATTTTTTTAATTGCATTCATGGGTTGGATGCCTGCCCCATTAGATGTATCTATTTGGCAATCTATTTGGGTAATTGAAAAACAAAAATCTTCTTCTGATTTTAAAAAAAACTCAATAATGCAAGACTTTAACATTGGTTATATTGGCACATTCCTATTAGCAATTGGGTTTCTATTACTTGGAAGTCTTGTAATGTTTGGAGCAGACACAAAGCTAAGCAATGATGGAAGTATTTTTTCTTTGCAACTCATAGAAATGTATTCAAAAAACTTAGGTGATTGGAGTTACTTTTTGATTGGAATTGCTGCTTTTACAACAATGTTTAGTACAACATTAACAACTTTAGATGCATCTCCAAGAGTAATGAATAAGTCTATTGAATTAATTTCAGAAAAAAAAATAAAAAATGGCTATAACTATTGGATAATAATTTTGATATCAGGTACAATTTTTATCTTCTTTTTTTATTTATCAGAAATGGGGAGTTTAATAAAAATTGCTACAATATTATCTTTTGTTACTGCCCCTATTTATGCAATAATGAACTATCTTTTAATTTTTAGCAAACACACTCCTGAAAATTTTAGACCTTCAAGATTTATGAATTTTTTAAGCATAACAGGTATCTTATTTTTAATTGTTTTTAACATTTGGTACTTAAGTATTTTATGATTTTTATCATTATACTTTGTATCTTTGTTTTTTCAATATTTATATATGTCTTTAGAGATTCCCACAATCAATAAAAAGCCTCAACCAAAACCAAAATGGTTACGCGTTAAATTACCTACGGGGAAAAAATATTCTAAATTACGTGGACTCGTTGACAAGTATAAATTAAATACCATTTGCACATCAGGAAGTTGCCCGAATATGGGGGAATGTTGGGGTGAAGGAACTGCTACTTTCATGATTTTAGGAAATATTTGTACCCGATCATGTGGCTTTTGTGGAGTGAAGACTGGGAGACCAGAGTCTGTTGATTGGGATGAACCAGAAAAAGTTGCACGTTCAATAAAAATTATGGGTATTAAACACGCTGTATTAACTAGTGTAGACCGTGACGATTTGAAAGACATGGGAAGTATTATTTGGTCTGAAACAGTTAAGGCAGTTAGAAGAATGAATCCAAATATTACACTTGAGACATTAATCCCTGATTTCCAAGGTATTGAAAAACATTTAGATAGAATTTTAGCAGTTGCTCCTGAAGTAATATCTCATAATATGGAAACTGTAAGGCGTTTAACTAGAGAAGTACGCATACAAGCAAAATATGATAGAAGTTTAGAAATTCTAAAATATTTAAAGGACAATGGCCAAAGGCGAACTAAAACAGGTTTGATGCTTGGTTTAGGTGAAACTCGAGATGAAGTCATTGAAACTCTTAATGATTTAAAAAAAGTCGGAGTCGATGTTGTTACAATTGGTCAGTACTTACAACCAAGCAAAAAGCATTTACCCGTAAAAGAATTTATATCCCCAGATCAATTTAAAGAATATGAAAAAATCGGATTGGATTTAGGGTTTAAACATGTAGAAAGTAGTGCCTTGGTACGCTCATCATACAAAGCACAAAAACACATTAATTAATACAATTTTTTGTAAAATCTTTAATTGAATTTATAAATTCAACAGAATTATCTATTTCAATTTTGATTGGTATATAGTAAATTGAATTGTTCTTTACTGAGTTTAATCTTGTAAAATCCTTTTCTGTTGTTAGAACAATAGTTTTTGAAGAAATTAATCTCAATTGATTTTTTGTAAACTTATGATGATCGGGAAATTCCAGGTGTTCATAGTGTAGTCCTAAAACGTCTAAGTAATTTAGAAGTGGTTCGGCATTTGCAATTCCTGTGACTAATGTGAATTTTTTATTTTTTAAATAGTCAATTGATTTTGTATTATCAAACGATTTAATATGGTCATCGTACACAATAGAACTAAAAAATAGCTTTTGATGATTTTTTATATTAAGTCTTTTAAAAACTTCTTTCTTTTCAAAATCTGATAATACTTTAGGGCATTTTGTAACAACAATTATTTGTGCACGATTAGCTCCACTGATAGGTTCTCTAAGATTACCAGCTGGCAACAAAATATCATCGCAGTAAAGATCTTTGTAACATGTCAACAAAATAGACAAACCTGGTTTAACCTTTCGGTGTTGAAATGAATCATCGAGCAATACTACATCCAAATTTGGATTATATTTTTTTAGTAAATCAATGCCAGCTTTACGATCATTATTGACTGCAACTATAATTTCAGGAAATTTATTTTTGATTTGATATGGTTCGTCTCCAATAATTTCTGATGACACAGAATCACCAGACATTACAAACCCATTAGACTTTCTACCATAACCCCTACTTAAAACTGCAATTTTATATTCATTCACAAGAATTCTAACTAAATACTCTATCATTGGAGTTTTTCCTGTACCTCCTATTGATAAATTACCAACACCTATAACTGGAAAATCAAAACTTATTGACTTAAGTGCACTGCAATCGAATAATTTATTTCTTGTGAAAACAATCAAAAAATAAACTAAATTAAACGGCAAAAATATTTTCCTTAAAAGCTTCATCAACACGAAAGTAATTATTTTATATTTGATGATAAATAAAATCCTATGATAGTTCAAGACATAATCAAAAAACTTGATCAACTTGCACCATTGGTTTACGCTGAGGAATTTGATAATGTAGGTTTGATAATTGGAGACAAAAAAGCAAAAGTTGATGGAATATTAATCACTTTGGATACAACTCTCGAAGTTATTGATGAAGCAATTAAAAATAAATGTAACTTAATTATTAGTTTCCATCCTATTATCTTTAATGGATTGAAAAAAGTTACTGGAAAAACTTATGTAGAAAAAGTTTTAACAAAAGCTATAAAATATGACATCTCAGTTTTCGCAATCCACACTGCATTAGATAATTCATTTGAAGGGGTTAATTCAGCAATTTGTAATGTATTGAAGTTGAGAAATAAGTCAATTTTGATACCAAAATCGGGAACACTCAAAAAACTAATAACATACGTGCCATTTTCTCACGCTGATAAGGTGAGAGAATCTCTTTTTGAAGCAGGAGGTGGAGAAGTTGGAAACTATAAAAATTGCAGCTATAATTCTAATGGTAAGGGAACATTCATGGGTAATGCAAACTCTAATCCATATTATGGAAAACCCAATGAATACAAAAATTTAGATGAAACAAAAATTGAAATTATATATGCAAAACATTTAGAGATAAATATTTTGAATTCTCTAAATAGATCCCATCCATATGAACAAGTTGCTTATGAAACTTATACATTAGAAAATAAAAATAAATATATAGGCATGGGGATGATTGGAAGTTTTGATAAAGAAATGGGAGAAGTTGATTTTATTGAATTTGTAAAAAAATCTATGAAAAGTACTGTAGTAAAACATTCTAAATTACTTAAAAAACCAATAAAAAAAGTTGCTGTTTTAGGTGGATCTGGAAGCTTTGCAATCGAATCTGCAAAGTTAGCTAATGCTGATGCGTTTATAACTTCTGACTTAAAATACCATGATTTTTTTAAAGCTGAAAATGAAATTTTATTACTAGATATAGGCCATTTCGAAAGCGAACAGTATACAAAAAACCTATTACAAGTGTATCTTAAGAAAAAAATTCCTAATTTTGCAATCCTTTTATCAAAGATAAATACAAACCCAGTAAATTATAAATAATTATGGCCAAGAAGAAAGAACTAACTGTAGAAGAAAGATTAAGAGCATTATATGATTTACAACTCATAGACTCTAGAGTTGATGAAATTAGAAATGTCAGAGGTGAACTTCCTCTTGAGGTTAGAGATTTAGAAGATGAAGTTGAAGGTTTTAAATTAAGACTTCAGAAATTTGAGGAAAATCTTACTGATATTGACAATCAAATCAAAGCTAAAAAAAATCTTATTGAAGAGTCAAAGTCATTAATTAAGAAATACAATGAACAACAAAAAAATGTTCGAAATAACAGAGAATTTAATTCTTTAGCTAAAGAAATTGAATTTCAGGAACTCGAGATTCAGTTAGCTGAAAAGCATATTAAAGAATTCAAAGCACAAACTGAGCAAAAAAATGAAGTTATTGAAGGCACTAAAGAGCGTCTTTCAGAACGCGAAGAACATTTAAAACACAAAAAAAATGATTTAGATGCAATACTTGCCGAAACTGAGAAAGAAGAAAAAGTATTATTAGATAAATCAGACGAATATAAAACTAAAATTGAGGATCGCTTAGCTAAAGCATATAGTAAGATTCGTTCAAGTGTCAAAAATGGCTTGGCTGTAGTCCCTATTGAAAGAGGTGCATCTGGTGGATCATACTTTACTATACCTCCACAAGTACAAGTGGAAATTGCAGCAAGAAAAAAAATAATTACCGATGAACACAGCGGACGTATTTTAGTTGACTCTGAATTGGCAGAAGAACAAAAAGTCAAAATGGAAAAATTGTTTTCTAAAATTTAAACAAAAAACCTTCAGATTTGAAGGTTTTTTTTTAGGATAATTTTTACAAAATTTAATTTTTAGATTAATAATTTCATTTCAAATATATATTTATGAAAGAATTATTATTCAAAGCATTTTTTTTATCATTTACCACTCTAAGTTGTCAAAATAATACTAAAGAATTTAAACAAGTTAATTCTATTGCAATTGAAGTATCCAAAGAAGATGGATTTTCAAAAGCATATTTTGCGAGTGGATGCTTTTGGTGTGTAGAAGCAATATTTGAAAGTGTTTACGGCGTTCATGAAGTTATTAGTGGATATTCTGGAGGATTTACCAAAAATCCAACATATGAACTTAGCAACACAGGAAGAACCGGTCATGCAGAGGCTGTCGAGGTTTATTATGATGACAAAATAATAAGTTATTCGACCTTATTGGATGTATACTTTGGATCACAAAATATTTCTCAAATTAATGGTCAAGGGCCAGATATTGGTTCACAATATAGATCAATAATTTTTTATCAAAACAATTTACAACGGGATTTAATATACAATAAAATCAAAGAGATTGAAAAATTTAATAACGTAAGTGTAGCAGCTGAAGTATATCCGTTCCAAAAATTCTGGAAAGCTGAAAATTATCATCAAAATTATGAACGTCTTCATCCAAACAACCCTTATGTAAGAAATGTATCAATTCCTAGACTTAAAAAATTTCAAAAAAAATTCCCTCATCTATTAAAAATAAATCATTGATATCCATTAGGTTTTGAATTTTATAATCGCTCAAAAATAGCTACATTTGAGTATATACTAAACAAAAAAACTTGATTAAGTTCGAAACATCATTTGATTTTGCAATCAAAATGGACCAAAATGATGAATTAAAATCTTACAGAGATTCTTTTCACTTTCCTGTTGATTCTAATGGTAATAAAATACTCTACTTTACAGGAAATTCTCTGGGTCTTCAGCCAAAGACCACTAAAGCAGCTGTTGAACAAGAACTTGATGATTGGGCAAATTTTGCAGTAGAGGGTCACTTTAAAGCTAAGAATCCTTGGATGCCATACCATGAATTACTCACTAATGATATGGCTGAAATTGTAGGAGCTAAACCTGAAGAGGTTGTCATTATGAATTCACTAACAGCAAACCTTCATTTTTTGATGATCTCATTTTACAACCCAACAAAAAAACGTTTCAAAATTTTGATAGAAAGTGATGCTTTCCCATCAGATCGCTTTGCAGTAAAGTCTCAATTAAAATTACACGGCTTTGATCCAAAAAACGATTTAATAGAATGGTCTCCAAGAAGTAATGAAAATTTATTAAGGATTGAAGATTTACAAGAGATTATAAAAAAAAATGGTGATGAAATTGCTTTAATTCTGGTTGGTGGAGTCAATTATTATACTGGACAACTTTTAGATTTAAAAAAAATTGCCAAAATTGGACACTCAAAGGGATGTAAAGTTGGAATTGATTTAGCCCATGGAGTTGGAAATGTAAATCTTAAACTCCATGAGTCTGGAATTGATTTCGCTGCTTGGTGTACATATAAATATTTAAACTCGGGCCCTGGAAGTTTGGGCGGAATATTTGTTCATAATAAACACAAAAAAAATAAATCTCTTAAAAGGTTAACTGGATGGTGGGGACAGAACAAATCAAAACGATTTAAAATGCGGGAAGAATTAGACATTTCAAATGGAGCAGAAGGTTGGCAATTGAGTAATCCCGCAATATTATCAATGGCTGCTATAAAAGCATCACTTGAACTTTTCAGGAAAGTAGGAATGAATAAACTCAGAATGAAATCAATTAAACTAACTGGATATCTTGAGTATTTAATCCTTCAAATGAACAATAAAAATATTGATATTATAACTCCAAAAGATCCAAATCAAAGAGGATGTCAGTTGTCAATAAAGTTAAATAATTCAAACAAAAGTTTACATGAAAATTTAAGATTAAATAATGTGATAACTGACTGGAGAGATCCTAATGTTATACGCTGTGCTCCTGTACCATTTTATAACTCTTACCAAGATGTGTATAATTTTGTGAAAATCTTGAGAAAATTACTGCTTTGAAAACTAAAAAAAATATATTGATCATTGGAGCTGGATTATGCGGTTCTCTTTTGGCTTTAAGACTAGGTCAGAGAGGCTATAAAGTTCAAGTAATTGAAAAACGTCCAGACATAAGACAATCAAATTTAAGCACTGGAAGATCAATTAATCTAGCATTATCAAATCGTGGATTGAAAGCGCTTCAAATGGTAGGGTTAAAAGACAAAGTGAAGTCTATTTCTATACCAATGTATGGAAGAATGTTACATGATAAAATAGGCAATAAAAAAATGTCAAAATATAGTGGAAGAAATGGAGAGTATATTAACTCGATTTCTCGTGAACTTTTAACTTCCCTACTAATAGATGAGGCAGAACTTATTAATAATGTAAACTTTGAATTTAATCAAAATTGTTGGGATATAGATTTTGAAAATAATATTGCATATTTTAAAAATGATAAAAATAATAGAACTACAGAATTTAAAGCAGATCTTATATTCGGCACTGATGGTGCCGGGTCAATTCTAAGAAAAAACTATTTATCAAAAAATAAATTTTTATTTAATTTTTCTCAATCTTTTCTTGGACATGGATATAAAGAATTAACAATTCCTTCAAATGACGGTAAACACAGGATTGAAAAAAATGCACTTCACATTTGGCCAAGAGGTAGTTTCATGATTATAGCTCTTCCAAATCTAGATGGTAGTTTTACTGTGACTCTATTTTTATCTTATAATAACGGTCATTATAATTTCAATAATCTAACAACTAAAGAAAATATTCACAATTTTTTCTTGGAAGAATTTCCAGATGCATTAGAATTAATGCCTAACCTTACAGAAGATTTTTTAAAAAATCCTACGGGCCCCCTAGGAACCATAAAATGTTTCCCATGGCAATATAAAGGAAAGAATATGATATTAGGAGATGCTTCACATGCCATTGTACCGTTCTATGGACAAGGCATGAATGCATCTTTTGAAGATGTCTTTGAACTTGATAAAACTCTTACTGAAAATAATGAAAATTGGGAGTCAACTTTTAAATATTTTGAAAACAGTAGAAAATTAAACACAGATGCCATAGCAGATTTAGCAATTGATAATTTTCACGAAATGAAAGATCATGTCGCTGATAAAAATTTTCAACAAAAAAGAAATTTAGAAATGAAACTAGAATCCAAATTGCCTGGAAAATACTTTTCTAAATATTCTCTTGTTACTTTTAGAGAAGATATTGGATATTTTGAAGCTATGTCGCAGGGAAGAGCACAGGATAAATGTATTTTAGAAATGATAAAAAACAAATCAACAGATCTTAACTTACCCGAAAAAGAATTAAATAAAATAATTCAAAAAAAAAGCAACCATATTTTAAAAAAACTAAATTATGAATAACGAAGTGAAACCTAGAGGAGCTTATCCACACACTAAACGGATTGGTGATTTTATTTTTGTCTCAGGAACAAGTTCTAGAAGACCAGACAATTCTATTGCTGGAGTTGAAATTATTGATGATATGGGGACAAAAAAAATTAATGTAGCAGAACAAACTAGAGAAGTATTGAAGAATATTGAAAAAAATTTGATGAAAGAGGGAGCTTTGTTATCTGATGTTGTTGATGTGACTTCATTTTTAGTTAGTATGAATGATTTTGCAGAATATAACAAAGCCTATTCAGAATTTTTTAATAAATCTAATGGACCAACAAGGACTACCGTTGCAGTTCATCAATTACCACATCCTGACCTTGCAATAGAAATTAAAGTAATTGCATATAATAAAAAATAGATGATAACCATAAAAAATTTCATAGGTGGCAATCATATTGAACCACTGTCAAATAAATGGTTAGAAATAATTAATCCAAGTAATGGTAAATCTTATGGAAAACTTCCAAACTCAAATGAGCTAGATGTAGAACTTGCTTTTATGTCAGCTGAAAAAGCTTTTACTAAATGGTCCTTGACATCTATCAAAGAACGTGGTGCGATTCTCCAAAAAATAGCTAAACTCATTGAACAGAATATTGATGTTTTAGCAAAAGCTGAAAGTTTGGATAATGGTAAGCCTCTAAGTTTGTCAAAAAATATTGATATCCCAAGAGCAGCGGAAAATTTTAGATTTTTCGGTCAAGCCATTACTCAATTTTACAGTGAAAGCCATGATCAACCTTCGGAGAAAAATATAAATTTCACCCTACGCCAACCAATTGGAGTAGTAGGATGTATATCACCATGGAATTTACCTCTTTACCTGTTTACATGGAAAATTGCTCCTGCCCTAGCTGCTGGAAATTGTGTTGTTGCAAAACCAAGTGAAATAACTCCTTATACTGCTTATTTATTTTCAAATATATGTAACGAAGCAGGGCTCCCTAAAGGAGTTTTAAATATTGTTAATGGTAACGGAGAAGATTGTGGACAAGCCATTGTTGAACACCCAGGAATTAAAGCCATTTCTTTCACAGGAGGTTCAAAAACAGGTATTCAAATTGCTAAAACTACAGCTCCAATGTTAAAAAAATTATCATTGGAATTAGGCGGAAAGAATCCAAATATTATATTCTCAGATTGCGATTATGATAAAATGCTAAATACAACTCTTAAATCGTCTTTTTCAAATCAAGGGCAAATTTGTTTATGCGGAAGCAGAATATTTGTTGAATACTCAATATATGAGAAATTTAAATCCGACTTTATAAAAAAAGTTAAAAAATTAAAAGTCGGAATGCCATCAAACAGTAAAACAGATATTGGTGCTTTAGTATCAAAGACACATATGAACAAGATCTTAAGCTATATTAATGATGCGAAAAATGCTGGAAATAAAATACTTTGTGGAGGCAATAGAGTAAAAATAAAAGGTGGAGAAAACGGTTTTTATGTTGAACCTACTGTTATCGAAGTTTTTTCAAATGATTGTAAGATAAATCAAGAGGAAATTTTTGGGCCAGTTGTTACTGTAATGCCATTCAAAAATGACATTGAAGTATTAAAACTTGCAAATAATGTAAAATATGGGCTCTCTGCTTCAGTATGGACTAGTAATCTAAAACGTACTATGTATTTTTCTCAACAACTAAATGTAGGAATTGTATGGATAAATACTTGGATGCAAAGAGACTTACGCACCCCTTTTGGCGGAGTAAAAGACTCAGGAATTGGACGAGAAGGCGGTTTTGAAGTACTACGCTTTTTTACTGAATCAAAAAATATATGTATTAATTACAAATAAAATAATATGGATTTAAATCTTAAAGATAAAAAAATTCTTGTGTGCGGAAGCACTCAAGGAATTGGTCGTGCTACTGCAATATCTTTGGCCAATGAAGGTGCTAAAATCACTTTAATTGCAAGAAATGAAAATAAACTTAAAGCAGTTTTATCAGAACTAAAAGGAACACAAAGTCATGATTATATTGTTGCTGATTTCTCGGATAGTAAAGATTTAAAACTAAAAGTTACGGAATATTTAAAATCGAATCAAGGTTTTCATGTACTTATCAATAACACTGGTGGACCAAGAAGTGGATCTATTTTAAAAGCTACATTAGATGAGTTTGAATTAGCTTTTACAATGCATCTTAAATCCAATCATATATTAACTCAACTTTTAGTACCTTTTATGAAAAAAGAAAAATTTGGACGCATAATAAATGTAATATCAACGTCTGTTAAAGAACCTATTGAAGGTTTAGGTGTGAGTAATACAATAAGAAATGCTGTTGGAAATTGGAGTAAAACCCTTTCTTTTGAACTTGGTTCCTATGGCATTACTGTTAACAATATTTTACCTGGATTTACTGAAACCGAAAGATTAGATGAAATCATTAAAATTAAAGCTAAAAAGGCGAATACCTCTTATAAAAATATGAGAGAAATTATGAAAAACTATACTCCTGCAAAACGTTTTGCAAAACCTGAAGAAACAGCAAATGCTATTGTCTTTCTTTCGAGTGAAGCAGCTGGATATATTAATGGAGTTAATATTCCTGTTGATGGTGGTAGAACTAAATCACTTTAATCTTTAATAATCAAACTTTGAAATGTAGAATTTCAGAAATTATTTTATCTTAATGCTAATTAATCATTAAAAAATGGAAATTAAAAACCCTTTTAACTTACAAAATTGGATTAACGAGAATAGAAACCTGCTAAAGCCACCTGTAGGTAACAAAAATTTATATGTTGAATCTGGAGATTACATAGTTATGATTGTAGCTGGCCCTAATGCTAGAAAAGACTACCATTATAACGAAACAGAGGAACTTTTTTATCAAATTGAGGGTGATATAGTTATTAAAACACAACAAAATGGCAAACTAATTGAAATTCCAATTAAAGAAGGAGAAATGTTCTTATTACCTGCAAAAATACCTCACTCGCCTGTAAGATCTAAAGGCTCCATTGGATTGGTAATAGAAAGGAAAAGATCAAAAGATCAAAAAGATGGTTTATTGTGGTTTTCTGAAACTGCTAATGAACTACTCTATGAAGAATATTTTACTTTAACTAATATTGAAAAAGACTTTCTCCCTGTTTTCAAAAAGTTTTATTCTAACGAAGAATTAAGAACTTGTCCAAAAACAGGGGAAATTATGGAAATTGATGATAGATTTTTTAAAGAATAATATTTTTAATTTGAAAACAATTTATAATTAAAAAAATATTATTGAATGAAGAGAAAATTAAGAATTAACGGACATTCTCACCTACTTCCATATCCTGAAGAAATCCCTCAATTTATGAAAGATAGAGAAATTTTTTGGGTTGATGATGAACGAAAATACATGCTTCAAAAAGGATGGAGTAGACCTGTTACTGATTCTAGTTTTTTTCTTGACGAAAAACTGGAGTGGATGGAAAAAAACAGAATAGATCATGCAGTAGTTTTAAATCTTTCTCAACTTTATGGTAATGGTCTAAGATTGGAAATGATGAAAAAAGCATTAAGATTTCAAAATGATTTTAATGCAAAAATTCAACAAGATCACTCATCAAAATTTACTTGTGGATTTGTAATCCACCCGGGATTTATTCAAGGTGCTTTATGGGAAATTGAAAGATGTGTTGAGGAATTGAATCTAAATGTTTTATGTCTTCCAACACATTTCATGGACAGCATTGGACAGTGGCGAAGTGTTTTTGACCGTGAAAATGATGCAATATTCGAACTGGCAAATCATTATAAACTAGCAATTGAAATTCATCCATATGATGGAGACAAGATGATTAAATTAGAAAACACCTCTTGGCGTTTTCACCTTATATGGATGCTTGCGCAATGCGGTGATGCATACCATTTTTATACACTAAATGGCATGCAGGAACGCTATCCTAATATTAGAACATGTTTTGCACATGGAGGTCAAATGGCGCAAATGAATTTAGGAAGAAGAATTCAAGGATTTGATGGCAGACCAGATTTATTTGAAGGAAAAACACATCCAAGAAAAGCTGTAGGTCATTCAAATATCTATTTTGACACACTTGTTCATGATACTGGATCTTTTGACTTAATGATAAAAAGACAAGGATCAAGTCAAATCATTATGGGGCTTGATGATCCTTATCCTTTAGGAGAAATGGAATGCGAAGCGCAATCATCTTACCCAGGCAAGTTACTTGACTTAGCAAAAAATCAAGACATTATAAATCAAAATCAGTATGACGATATATGGGAGGATAATGTATTACGCTGGTTGTTTGGCGAAGATCAAAAAAAAATAATTGACTTAACTAATAAAATTTTGACTTAGTGTATTTTATTTCTGAAAAACTAGACGATTATGTAGTTCAACACACAGAAAATGAACCCGAACTACTGCGAGAACTATCAAGAGAAACATTTCAAAAAATGCTACAACCAAGAATGCTCAGTGGTCATTTTCAAGGAAGGATTTTAAGTTTTCTCTCAAAATTAATTCGTCCAAAAAAAATTTTAGAATTAGGAACTTTCACTGGATACTCTGCACTTTGTTTAGCTGAAGGCTTAGATAAAGACGGAGAACTTCACACAATCGATAAAAACGAGGAGTTAGTTAGTTTTCAAAGACGATATTTTAACCGATCTATACATGGCTCTAAAATTCATCAACATACTGGCTGTGCATTAGAAATAATAAAAAAACTAAACTATAAATTTGATTTAATATTTATTGATGCGGACAAATCCAACTATGTAAATTATTTTAATTTACTTGCTGATAAAATAAAAAGAGGTGGTGTGTTAATTTCTGATAATGTTCTATGGTCTGGTAAAGTTATTGAACCTCTAGAAAATTCTGATTTATCGACAAAAGTTCTACTAGAATACAACAAACTTCTAAAAGAAGACCCTAGATTTGAAACAATTCTATTACCAATTAGAGATGGATTAACATTAAGTATTAAAAGGTGAAAATACTATTTTCTTCTTACTGAGCCTGTTAGATCTTCAATTTCATCTCTTACATTTTTAATATCTTCCTTTATGTTGTTTGATATTTTAGTATCAATCTTATTATTTTCTACACTCTTACTAACTTCATTTTTTATTTCATTTGTAGCATTTTTAAGAGATCTTATTCCTTTACCTAGCCCTTTAGCTACATCTGGTATCTTATCGGCTCCAAATACCATAACAACGATAAACAAGATAAATAAAATTTCTGTGCTACTAATAAATATAGAATATAATTTCATATGACAAATATATAAAGTATATGATTAATTTTCTGATGAAATAATTTTTTTAAATTCAGTTAACTTCTCATCTAAAAACTGCATAATTTCAACATCACTTCTATTTGTACACCTATTGTAAAAGCTAGGATCATCAGAGCAATAAAAATAAAATTCAGCTCTTAGATCTAGTTCAAGTTCTTTATTTTTGAATAGTTCTGGGCCTACAACATTTTTTATATGCTTTAAAATATTTTTGTCTTTTTCAACCTTTACATTATTTTTCAAGCGCTTTGTACGCCCTGAAACTCGATTTAATATTTTCCATAAATTAAATTGTGGTGTTGGAATCCCCCAATAAATAAACTTACCTGTATCTGCTTCATCAAGTCTATTTTGAATTTGAGTTTTTCTAATACCAGTATACCCTGGAATACCCAAATCATAAAAATTTATTGACCGTTCTGCATCAGAATTATTTATATCAGAATTTAAATCACCAGTCAATATGTTACCTATCGTAACTTCGTCAAGCTCTGTAACATAATTTTCTAACTTTACAACAATAGCTTTAGTGTCAATTATTTTTGGAGAAATAATTACACTAATTGGTGAATATTGTATTGATGAAAAGTAAAGAGTATCCGAAAGCTTTGCCTGAATTTTAAAATTTCCATTTTGATCGCTTGTCGCATATCTATATGATGTTTTATTAATTACGTGAATTCCCTCCACACTCCCAAGAGCATTAATTTTTCCTGAAATTTCACGAGTTTGTGAAAATGATATTGACACCCATGTAATAAAAAATTGAAGGAGAAAATTGCGCAGAAAAGTTATCAAAGCTTTTAAAAAAAATTTATATAATTTTACTAAAGATAATGAATTGAAACAATACTTTTGGAATGAAAAAACTTCTCGTTGCTAGCACTTCAACAACTTATGGTGGTAAATATTTAGAGTACATAATGAATGAACTCGACAACTTCTTTGATTCAAAAGAACCAATTATTTTTATTCCCTATGCAAGACCGGGTGGAATAACCCATGATAAATACACCGAAATTGTCAAAAGTAGTTTTAAAACAATTGGGAAAGAAGTTATCGGATTGCACAAAACTGATAACCCAAAAAAAACATTAACTAATGCGAAAGGTATTTTTGTGGGTGGTGGAAATACTTTTGTACTAATGAATAAAATGTATGAGCTGAATTTATTAGAAAAATTAAAATCTGCTATTTTATCAGGAGTTCCTTATTTAGGAACCAGTGCTGGAAGTAATTTATGTGGTTTAACAATCGGTACTTCAAATGATATGCCAATTGTATATCCCCCAAGTTTTGCAGCTTTAGGTGTCCTGCCATTTAATATAAATCCTCACTATCGTGACTCTAACCCTGAAAGCAAACACATGGGTGAAACCAGAAACACAAGAATTAAAGAATTTCATTTTTTCAATGATCAACCAGTAATTGGTCTCAGAGAAGGCAGCTACTTAAAAGTTGATGGAGATAAAATAACACTAAAAGGCAAATATAACGCTACAATTTTCGAAAAAGAAAAACCACCATATGAACTTTTAGCTGGTGAAAATTTAAAATTTCAATAAATATTATATTGACTTTAAAAAGTGAAAGCCTAGTTTTTTATAGCCTTGTTTTAAATAAAAATCGTGAGATTTTTCATTGTCAATATATGCATTAAGTTCAATAGTATTGAATCCTTTAGATGATGCATATTTTTCAACCCACGATATCATTTTATGGCCAATATTATTGTTCCTCATCTTAGGAATTACATAAACATGGTCAATTTCGACGCTTTTACCACAATAGTGTCTAGTTGAAAACCACATACCACATATACCAATCAATAATTCATCAGTATAAACTCCTAAGCATTCATAATTTTGATTGGTCATTTCCTTAAATCTACTCAACAAGATAGAATCAGAGACTCTAAACTTTGCCATTTTTTTTACAAATGGTATCACAACTTTAATCTCATTTGGTGGAATTATTTTAAATTTTAAATGCATTATTAATTACTTAAATTTATAAGATAATTTATTTAATAAAGTTATACAAAAATTCAATCTTGTTAATCTTAAAATCTTATTTATCTTTGTTTGAATATTAAAAATAGTGATGGAAAAAAAGGTGATTTTAATGATTTTAGATGGATGGGGAAACTCACCAAATCCAAATGTGTCTGCAATAAATTTTGCAAAAACTCCTTTTATTGATAGTTTATATTCTAATTATCCTTACGCAAGCCTAAGAACTGATGGTTTACATGTTGGCCTTCCAGATGGTCAAATGGGCAATAGCGAAGTTGGGCATATGAATCTTGGGGCAGGAAGAGTCGTTTATCAAGATTTGGCTAAAATTAACCTAGCAATTAAAAATGATACTCTTTCAGATAACAGTGCTATCCAAAATGCCATCAATTATTCCAAAAAAAATAATAAGCCTATTCACTTAGTAGGTTTGGTGAGCGATGGTGGTGTACATTCTCATATAAATCACCTTTACGGGCTAATTGATGTTTTAGAAAGAAATAATATCACTAATGGTTTTATTCATGCTTTTACAGATGGAAGAGATGTTGATCCGAAATCAGGTCTCGGATTTATTTCAAAACTTCAGAAAAAATTATTAAACTCTAGTATAAAACTTGCATCAGTTTGTGGGAGATATTATTCAATGGACAGAGATAATAGATGGGAACGAATAAAATTAGCGTATGATGCATTAGTTAATGGAGTTGGAATTAAATCAAATGACTTGTTATCAACAATTAAGGAGTGCTATAACAATGGAACAACAGATGAATTTTTAAAACCTATCATTGTAACAGAAAAAAATGATGAACCTATAGCTAAAATTAAAGATGATGATGTTGTTTTGTTTTTTAATTTCAGAACAGACAGAGGAAGACAATTAACTCAAGCATTATGTCAATCAGATTTCACCGATCAAAATATGCTCTCATTGAATTTACATTATGTTACAATGACCAATTATGATCAAAATTTCAAAAATATCCAAGTAATTTTTGACAAAGAAAATATTGATCAAACATTAGGAGAAGTTTTAGAAAAAAATGGAAAAACTCAACTTAGAATTGCTGAAACTGAGAAATATCCTCACGTTACATTTTTCTTCTCTGGCGGAAGAGAAAAGCCATTTATTGGTGAAAAACGAATCTTAAAAAACTCTCCCAAGGTTGCCACTTATGATTTAAAACCTGAGATGAGTGCATATGAACTAAGTAATGCACTAATACCAGAACTAAAATCTAAATCTGCTGATTTTATTTGTTTAAATTTTGCTAATGGAGATATGGTTGGACACACTGGAGTAATGAAAGCGGCTATTAAAGCTTGTGAAGCAGTCGATGAGTGTGTCAAAAAAGTTGTCAATTGTGCACTTGAAAATGATTACACCACACTATTAATAGCAGATCATGGTAATTGCGAAACAATGATTAATTTAGATGGTACTCCTAACACAGCACATACTACAAATCCAGTTCCAATTATTTTGATAGATAAAAATCTAAATAGTATAAAGGATGGTATACTTGGAGATATAGCTCCAACAATTTTAAAATTATTAGGAGTTGAGAAACCTAAAGAAATGACACAAAGTTCTCTAATCTAAAGTTAAAAAATTATAAATCTAAATAAAGTGTTTTAAGTATCTTTGTAGTCCTTATGAAGACACTTAACTTAAAATCAGCTGAAGAAATTGAACTGATGCGTGAAAGTGCATTAATAGTTTCTAAAACCCTTGGAATGTTAGCTTCTGAAATTAAACCAGGTGTAACAACACTAAAATTAGATAAATTAGCTGAATCATTTATCAGAGATCATGGAGCAATTCCTGGATTTTTAGGATTATATGATTTTCCAAACACTCTTTGTGTGAGTCCAAACTCTCAGGTTGTCCACGGAATACCAAATAATATTCCATTGAAAGAAGGTGACATAATTTCAGTAGACTGCGGTGCTCTTAAAAATAATTTTTATGGAGATCATGCATACACATTTTCAGTTGGCGAAATTAACAAAGAAACTCAAAAACTTTTAGACGTAACAAAAGCATCACTATATGAAGGCATAAAAGCTTTTAAAAAAAATAATAGAGTTGGTGATGTTGGTTATGCTATTCAAAATTATTGTGAATCTTTTGGATATGGGGTTGTTAGAGAGCTAGTTGGACATGGTATAGGAAAAATCATGCATGAAGAGCCTGAAATGCCAAATTTTGGTAAAAGAGGTCGCGGGAAAAAATTTATGGATGGTATGGTAGTTGCCATAGAACCTATGATAAATATGGGGACTCATAAAGTTAAACATCACAGCGATGGATGGACCATAACTACTAAAGATAATTTACCTAGTGCACATTTTGAGCATAATATTGCATTAATTGATGGTAAACCAAATTTATTATCAACTTTTGATTACATATATGAATCTTTAGGAATTATAAATAATGAAGAAAACGAATTTAAAAATCAATAAAATTTAAATGAATTCTATTAGTTATATTGAATCTCAGACTAAATTATTAAGAAATAAAATTAATAATCACTCTCTTTACAAGAATCTCTCTTCAATTGAAGATGTAAAAACTTTCATGGAAAATCATGTATTTGCTGTTTGGGATTTTATGTCATTGTTAAAGGCTCTACAATCAATTTTAACAAATAACAATGTTCCTTGGACACCAAAAGGTAATGGAACCACAGCACGATTCATTAATGAAATCGTCATGGGCGAAGAAAGTGATTTAAATGAAAATGGTGAGGCAAAAAGTCATTTTGAGATGTATATTGACGCAATGGAGCAAATAAATGCTAACACTAATCAAATAAGGAAATTTATTTCATTATTGGAAAACAAAAGTACTTTGAGAGATACAATAAACATAGTTAATTTAGACCCCATCCTAAAAAATTTCATAAACTTTACATTTGATGTGATTAAAAGCGAAAAAGCACATTGCATTGCCTCTGCATTTACTTTTGGAAGAGAAGATGTTATCCCTGATATGTTCTTAGAAATTATTCAAAAATCAAAAACAGACTCTACAGACCAACGATACTCTAAACTTTTATATTACTTAAATCGGCATATTGAAATTGATGGGGACGAGCATGGCCCAATATCCTTAAAGATGGTTGAAAATTTATGTGGAGATGATACAAAAAAATGGGATGAGGCTCTAGATGTTGCAAAACTAGCACTAAAGCAAAGGATTAAACTTTGGGATTTAATAAATAGAAATATAAACTGTAATAATGATATTTTAATTACCAACTAATTGTCTTGAAATATATTTTCAAACTTATACTTAATTATCTACCAAGACCTGTCCTAATTAAATTTAGTTATTTAATTAGACCGTTTATTATTATTTGGTTTAAAGGGAATCGTTACACTGACCCAATTGACGGAAGAAGTTTCCGTAAACTAATGCCATATGGATATGAAAAAACTAGAAATAATGTTTTATCACCATCCACTTTTTCTCTGGAAAGACATAGGCTACTCTGGTTATTTTTAAAGACTACCGATTTTTTTAAAGCAAATAAAAAAGTACTGCATTTTGCACCTGAACAAGCTTTTTTCAACAGGTTTAAAAAAATGAAAAATTTAGAATATGTGACAACAGATTTAAACTCACCACTAGCTGATGTAAAGGCTGATATATGTAATTTACCTTTTGAAGATAATACTTTTGATTTCATATTATGTAATCATGTATTAGAACATATCAATGATGATATAAAAGCTATTAAAGAGTTATACAGAGTTATGAAGCCTGGGGGGTCAGGTGTCTTTCAAATCCCTTTAAATAACAAACTTAAAACAACATTTTCAGACGATTCCATAATAAACAAAAATGAAAGATCTAAAATATTTGGTCAATATGATCATGTTAGGGTTTATGGAATGGATTATTTTGATAAATTAAAATCTTGTGGTTTTAGAGTTAAAAAAATTAATTACACTTCAAAACTATCTAATGAAGAGATTCAAAAATATTGTTTAAGCTACGGGGAGTTGATTCCCTTTGTTGAAAAGCCTAATAAAAGCTAAAACCATTAAAAGTTTTAAATTCTAAATCTTCATTATCTCCTTGATAAATCACAAAAACTTTTAATTTGGGATTATTATTTAAATAAATTTCAAGCCTATTTAATGGCATTGTCTGTAAAGCAGTTGCATAAGCATCTGCAGTCATGCAGTTTTTTGTAATTACAGAAACACTTAGGATATTTGTACGACTTGGATAACCATTTTTGGTATCAATTATATGAGTATATCGTTTGCCATTTTCGTCAATTTTATATTTTCGGTAGGTACCAGATGTTGCCATTGATTCATTATTTAAATTTACTTTTTTAAAATAAACCTTATCATTACTCAAATCAGGGTTTTGTATTCCAACAACCCAAGGAAATTCTCTTTTTTTATTCAACCCAGAACAGCGAATTTCACCACCAATTTCTACTAAAAAATCATTTACCCCTTCTGAAATTAAAAATTCTGATATAACATCAACAGCATAACCCTTAGCTATGGCATTAAAATCTAAGAATGTATTAATTGGTTTTTTTATTTTATATCCATTAATATTTATTTTATCAAAACCAACAGACTTCATTAATTCAGAAATTTTAATACTATCTAAATTTTTGATTGCTCCTCTGGGGCCAAAATCCCATGCATTTACTACTGATCCAATGGTCGGATCAAAAGATCCATTTGTTTTTTCGTAAACAAGCTTAGCCTCATCAAACACAATCTTTATATGTTCATTTATTGAATCTGATTTATTTTTATTAATATTAGAAATAATAGATGACGGAATATAAGTCGAAAGTGAATTATTTATTGACTTAAAAATTTTCAAAAAATTTTCATTGTAAGACTCGTTACCCTGATATATTATTGAATATGTTGTTCCAAAAATAGCACCAGTTAATCGTATTTGCTTTGTTTCACTCTCGCAACTGAAACAAAAAACAAACATTAAAAAAAATATTCTTTTCAAAAAAACTAATTTAAATTGGTTTCTATGTATTGAATACCATTATACTCTATTAGATATTCTTCATTTAAATAAATTGGAAGATCCTCACCTTTAGGATTACCTAAACCCACACCTGCATAAAGTACTTTAGCATCCTTTTCTAATGCATGCTTTTTAAAAGTTTCCATCCAAACAATATCATAATTATTTGGATTTTCAGGTAAAATTACAGCGCGAACTATAACAAAATAATATTTTGAATGTTTATCAATACATACAAACTGGGGGTGTTTTTTTAATCGACTATTAATCGCTACAAACTCAAATCCTCTTCGCTCTAAATCTTTACCAACGTGATTCATTGCTAAATTATGAAGTTCTTGATTTGAAAGTGCTTTTGACATATCACAAAAATACAAAAAGCCTAACACTGGGCTAGGCTTTATAAGTTAATTGAATTATAAAATTTTATCCTCCAAAATCATCAAATCTGATGTGTTCATCAGGAATACCAAAATCTTCTCCCATCTTTTGTACAGCTTTATTCATTAAAGGAGGTCCACAGAAATACAATTCAATATCTTCTGGAGCTTCATGATTATTTAAATAATTATCTATCACGCAATTATGGATAAAACCAACAAAACCATCACCAGGAGAATTAATATCTTCTTTAACTTTCCAATTATCTTCTTCTAATGGTTCAGAGAGAGCTAAATAAAATTTGAAATTCGAAAAGTCCTTTTCTAATTGTTTAAAATGATCTAAATAGAAAAGTTCCCTTTTAGAACGTCCGCCATACCAATATGTAACTTTTCTTCCTGTCTTTAAAGTTTTAAATAAATGATACAAGTGAGAACGCATTGGAGCCATTCCAGCTCCCCCACCAACATATAACATTTCAGAATCGCTTTCATTTATAAAAAATTCGCCATAAGGCCCTGAAATGGTAACCTTATCTCCTGGTTTTTGAGCAAAAATATATGAAGATGCAATACCAGGGTTTACATCCATCCATCCATTTTTAGAACGATCCCATGGTGGAGTAGCAATTCTTACATTTAACATTATCTCACGACCCTCTGCAGGATAAGAGGCCATTGAATAGGCGCGCTCAACCGTTTCAGAATTTTTCATAATTAATGGCCAAAGGCCAAATTTATCCCATTCTGTTTTAAACTTTTCTGGATCGTCGTGCTCCTCGGGGTGGGCTGTAATATCAATATCTTGATAATTAATTTCACATGGAGGAATTTCTATTTGAATGTAACCTCCAGCTTTATAGCCCATATCATCAGGGATTTCTACAACAAATTCTTTTATGAAAGAAGCAACATTGTAATTTCTAACAACTGTAGCTTCCCATTTTTTTATACCAAAGACTTCTTCAGGAATTGTAATTTCCATATCCTGCTTCACTTTAACTTGGCATGATAATCTAGCACCACCTTGAAGTTCTTTTCGGGAAAAGTGAGGGGTTTCCGTTGGTAATGCCTCACCACCACCAGCCAAAACATGGCATTCACATTGTATACATGTTCCACCTCCTCCACATGCAGATGGTAAAAATATTTTTTGATTACCAAGAGTTGAAAGTAATGTCCCTCCTGAAGCTACTTCTATTTCTCTCTCACCATTAATCAGAATTTTAACAGGTCCTGAAGGAGATAATTTTTGTTTGACAAATAAAAGTAAACTAACAAGTAATAATGCTATTACTAAGAACGCTACAACTGTAGCAATTACGGTTCCGGTTGTTCCTGCAGCTAAAATAATCATGTTAATTTTTATTATTAGTATTGATTACAATTTCCTCTTTGTCTTTTATCTTTATAGTCTTAACAGACTCAATATCAACTGTTTTGGATTCATCACTAGGAGCATCGTCTCCCCCTGTCAGCATGCCTCCAAAACTCAAAAATCCAATACCCATTAAACCAGTTACAATAAATGTAATTCCAAGTCCTCGCAATGGACCAGGAACGTTCGAATATCTAATTTTTTCTCTAATTGCAGCAATTGCCAAAATTGCCAAAAACCAACCAATCCCAGATGAAACTCCATAATTCACAGCTAAGCCAAATGTTTCAATTTCACGAGACTGCATAAATAATGAGCCCCCAAGAATCGCACAATTTACAGCAATTAACGGCAAAAATATACCTAAAGAATTGTATAGAGATGGAGAGAATTTCTCAACAATTATTTCAACCAGCTGTACCATAGTTGCAATAGTTGCAATGAACATTATAAAAGATAAAAAACCTAAATCGTAGTCGATGAACTCTTCTCCTAACCAAGCTAAAGCTCCAGGTTGTAATAAATACTGATCTAGTAACCAATTAAGAGGAACAGTAATTGCAAGTACAAAAATAACTGCTGCACCTAAACCAACAGCTGTTGCTACTTTTTTAGATACAGCTAAATATGAGCACATGCCTAAAAAGACAGCAAAAACCATGTTATCTATAAAAATTGACTTAAAAAATAATTCAATGTGTTCAATCATTTTCTTTATTTTAGTTATTAATCCTCAATTAATGATTTATTTCTACTTCTCTGTACCCAAATAATAAGACCAACAATAATAAGAGCCATTGGTGGCATCAACATAAATCCATTATTTTCATAGCCAGTTGAATAAAGACCAGTTTTTTCAATAGGATCTCCCAAAACAGGAACCCCAAATAGTGTGCCCGAACCTAACAACTCTCTGAAAAATCCAACAATTAAAAGAATAACTGCATATCCGAATGCATTTCCGATACCATCAAGAAAAGCCCTCCACGGGCCATTACCTAGAGCAAAAGCTTCAAATCGACCCATTATAATACAGTTTGTTATTATCAAACCAACAAAAACTGATAATGTTTTACTTAACTCATATGCAAAAGCTTTTAAAACTTGATCAACTATAATTACAAGTGATGCAACTACTATTAGCTGAACAATAATTCTAATTTTTGATGGAATAATATTTCTAATGAGTGAAATTACTACGTTTCCTATACCCAAGACAAATAATACGGCAATACCCATAACTAAAGATGCTTTTAGCTCAGCAGTAATTGCCAGTGCAGAGCAAATACCTAATACTTGGATTGTGATTGGATTGTTGTCTGCTAATGGATCAGTAATTAACCTGGCATCCTTTTTTGAAATAATACTCATATTAGTTGACTTGGTTTTTTAAATTCTTGAAAAATGGAAGATATAATTTTAAATCTGATTTTATCATAGCAGATACTCCATCACCCGTAATAGTTGCCCCTGCAAGAGCATCAACTTCATAATCATCTTTATCAAGATTTTTTGGATCATTGTTCCCTTTTGCAACTGTAATTCCCTTAAATTCTCCTGATTCAGTCAATAATTTTTCACCATAAAAATCATCCATAAAATAGCGCTGTTTTATGTTGGCACCTAAACCGGGAGTTTCTCCTTTATGATCAAAGTATGCACCTTTAACAACCATATTTTCGTCCATAGCAATATATCCCCATATAGCGTCCCATAAACCTTTGCCACGAATTGGAGCTATGTAAAAAGTCTCACCTTCTTTTTCTCCTACAAATAGTGGAAGATTTCTAACCTGACCATTTTTGGCTTTTGCCTGTTCTTTTTTAATATCTATAAGGTAGGCTTCATTGTCTTCTATTGAACCGCCAAGTGCGTCAACTATTAGTTGTTTCGATATATACTTTGAAAATTCTGAAGCAGCCTTATCTGTACTTACAAAAACAATATCATTATCGCCATTTTCATTTATTCCCATTGCGTACAATATATTTTGCTGTTTCTCCATACGCTCGTTTTCCTTTATATTTGGTTTTAAAGACGAAGCTGTAAAAGCTAGCAACGATCCAACTACAATAACCATCCCGACAGCAAAGAGAATTGTATATTTATTACTTTCTGTATTTGTGCTCATTTTATGTAGTTTTAACTTTTAAACGTTTCATTCTCTTCTTTACATTACCTTGAACAACATAATGATCAATTGTTGGTGCAAAAACATTCATTAACAATATTGCTAGAAATACTCCTTCTGGATAAGCAGGGTTAAATACACGAATCATGATTGATATAAAACCAATAAGAAATCCATATATCCATTTACCTTTATTTGTTTGTGATGCAGTAACTGGATCAGTAGCCATGTAAACTGCTCCAAAAAGAATACTTCCAATTATTAAATGTTGCCAGAATGGAACACTCATTAATCCATAAAATTTACTTGTTTGATTAATTAAGCCTAAATCAACTACGGAATTGAAGATTAACCCCATTACCAAGGCACCAATTAATGTACTTAAAATAATTCTCCAACTGCCAACTTTAGTAAAGATTAAGAATAATGCACCAAGTATAATCAAAATTTTAGAAGTCTCACCTATTGAACCTGGAATTAATCCAAAAAACATATCAGCGTAACTGTAAACAACGTCTTGACTTTGTGCGTAACTACCTAGTATAGTTTCACCTGAAATAGCATCAGCAGTACCAGCACGCTCAACAGCTCCATGCACCCATACTTTATCTCCACTCATCCATGTTGGATATGCAAAAAATAAAAATGCTCTTATTGTCAATGCAGGATTTAAAATATTCATTCCTGTACCACCAAAGACTTCTTTTCCAATAACGACACCAAATGCTACTGCTACTGCTAACATCCATAAAGGAAGATCCACAGGAACAATCAATGGTACTAACATTCCAGTAACTAAATATCCTTCTTCAACTTCATGTCCCTTAATAACAGCAAATATAAATTCAATTAAAAGTCCTACCCCGTAGGAAACTATCAGCAATGGAATAACTTTCCATGCGCCGACAATAAGGTTATCAATGGTCCAAAATGAATCACCTAGGAATCCGTTTGAAGCCTCTATTGTGCCAAGTGCTAAATAGTGTTGATATCCTGCATTAAACATCCCAAAAATTAAACACGGAACCATAGCCATGATAACAGTATTCATTGTTCGTTTTAAATCATCAGCAGCTTTTATATGCGTTCCATTTTGCGTAGTTTCATTTGGTAGATAGAGAAATGTATGAATGGCATTAAAAGCAGGTGCCATTTTAGTTCCCTTATATTTTTCTTTAAGATTGTGTAAATTTGACTTGAGACCCATATTTATCCTATTTCTTTAAGCATTAAATCTAATCCTTCTCTAATTATTTTTTGGTGAGGTTGCTTAGAAACACAAACAAACTCAGTTAGTGCAAAATCTTCAGGAGCAACTTCGTACATTCCTAAGGCTTCCATTTCATCTAAATCCTTATACATACAAGCTTTCAAAATCTGAAGAGGATATATGTCTAGAGGAAAAACTTCTTCATAAGATCCTGTCTGAACGAAAGCTCTATGTTCACCATTGGTGTTTGTTGTTAAATCATATTTTTTATTTGGCATTAACCAAGAAAAAGTAAGTGCTCTTGAAGTTGATACTTTATTAAATATTGGTTTATTCCAACCAAAAAATTCATAATCATTCCCTTCTGGAATAACAGTAATAACGTCGCTGTAGAAATCTAAAAACCCATCAGGCTTTATTTCCTTACCAGTTAGAACATTTCCAGAAATAATTCTAGCATTTACATCCTTTTGGATACCACGATCATATATCATAGTTGACACCTCACTACCCATTCTTGTTGTTAAATATCTTGGTTCTTGAATTTGTGAACCAACAAGAGCAATAGTTCTTTGAGCATTAAATTTCCCTGTTAATAATAACTCTCCAATAATAACTAAATCTTGTGGATTTATGGTCCACACAGTTTCGCCCTTATTAATTGGATCGATTTTATTTATTAAAGTACCAACATTACCCGAGGGGTGAGGACCGCTAACATTATGTAAACTAATTCCTTCAAGATCTAAAAAAGGTGAATTAGAATTTTTAGAAATACCTACATGAATATTACCTTCAGTAAATTTAGAAATTGCAGTTAATGCAGCTTGTAACTCATCTTTTTTAGATTCTAGAGTAAAATTATAATCAACAGCTAGAGGAGCAGTTGCATGAGCTGAAATAAATATAGCCTTTGGTTTGTTATCAGGATTCGCTATAATGTCGTAAGGGCGTTGCTTTATAAATGGCCAGCATCCACTGTCTAATAAATAGTTTTTTAAATCATTTACAGAACTTTCTTTAAAATCTATTTTTTTGTTTGTTTTGTATTTGATTTTCTGATCTGCCTTAATTTTAATTTCAATTATTCGACGTTTGTCTCCCCTTGAAATTTCAATTATTTCTCCCGAAACAGGCGATACAAATTTTATTAGATCATTGGATTTGTCAAAAAATATGGGGTCCCCTGCATTTACTTTGTCACCTAACTTGACTGTCAATTTTGGAGTTACTCCATGAAAATCTTCTGGTCTTAAAGCATAATAATTACTTTTTATAGCAGTAGAAATTGACTTAGCTGCCATACCTACTAAACTAATGTCAAGACCTTTTTTAATTCGGATGTCGTTGGACATAAATCTCTGGTTGTTGGAATTTAAATCTTAAAATCGTGCAAATTTACAAATAATACACCCATTAAACACAAAATTTAAATGGATTTTTTTGTTAAAATTTTAAAATTAACAGAGCCACAATTTTTAACTATATTTACTCTCATTTTTTTTACAAATGAAAAAAACTTTTTTATTTACTTTAAACATACTAATCCCTTCTTTACTGATAGCCCAGGCAATTGAAGTTAATCCACCAAAACATGTGAAAACTATTAATTTTGGCAGATCAGATAGTTCATATGGGTTACCAATTGTCAATTTAAATGAAAAACTGTATCTAGAATTTGATGTTCTAAATAATTTAGAAGAAGACTTTTATTACGTTATTGAACACTACAATTATGATTGGACTCCCTCTCAATTAATGAAAACAGAATACCTTTCTGGAATGGATAATCTTAGAATTGTTGATTACATTAACTCTTTTAATACCTATCAAATTTACTCTCACTATAAACTCCAAATACCAAACTCTCAGACAAGATTAAAAGTTTCTGGAAATTACATGATCAAGATATTTGACGATTATGATGAGTTAGTATTTAGTAGAAAATTTATGGTAATGGAATCAATTGCAAATGTTGGAGTTCAAGTTAGGAGGTCAAGAAATGTTAGTCTTATTAATGAAGCTCAATCTGTAGATTTTATTATTTCCCCAAGAGGAGAAAATTTCACTAATCCAATGCAAACAATTAAAACTGTTGTGGTGCAAAATGACAATATAAAAACTGCATTATTTAATTTAAAACCACAATATATACTTGGCAATGAATTAGTTTACAGACACTCTGACGCATCACTTTTTTGGGGAGGAAATGAGTATTTGTTTTTTGAAAATAAAGACGTTAGAAGTGCTAATCTTGGAGTACAATACATTGATCTACAAGAATTATATCATGGCTACCTTTACACTGATATCAAAAGATATGATCAAAAATACACCTTTAACCCTGATATAAACGGCGGATTCAAAGTAAGTGTATTAGACAGAGCTGATCCAAAAATTGAAGCTGATTATACCCATATACACTTTTCCTTATTGTCTGAAGAACTTGTAGATAAATCTGTATTTGTTTATGGAAGTTTTAATAATTTTTCAACTAATTATGAAAACAAAATGAATTACAATGATCGTAAAGGAACATACGAAATTTCTTTATTACTTAAACAAGGATTTTATAATTACAAATATGTTGTGGTTGACAAATATGGTAATCTTGAGGAAGGTCTTATAAGTGGTAATTTTGATGAAACCGAAAATAACTTCAAAGTAATGGCTTACTACAGAGATTTAGGGGCAAGATACGATAGATTAATTGGTATGGGAGAAGCAAACTCAACTGAAATGACAAATTAATAATATTTAATATGATTCAAAAAATAACTAACGGAATTAAAGTTTCTGTGCAATCTAAATTTGAAGGAAGTTATTTTGATGGTGAAGCACTAAAATTTGCATTCAAGTATAAAATCGAAATTAAAAATAACAATCCCTATTCTGTTCAACTTATTTCAAGAACGTGGAATATCTTTGATGCTTTAAATTTTGTCGAAATTGTTGAAGGAGATGGAGTTATTGGAACTAAACCTATCATAAAACCATTTGAATCCTACTCATACAGCTCTGGATGCCTGTTGCAATCACCTATTGGATCAATGAACGGAAAGTATAAAATGATTAGTGTACCAAACGAACAAGAATTTGATGTAGAAATTCCAAATTTCAAACTTCATTCAAAATTTACTCAAAATTAATAATAACACAATTATGACTAATTCAAGCATTAGTTGTAATTTTAATACCAAAACTTATTTTATTTATGGGAAAAGGATTTTTTAAGGTGCCAGCTGCGAAAAACGAAGCAGTTCTTTCATATGCCCCTGGTTCAGAAGAAAGAAAAAATGTGCTTAACGCTTACAAAAAAATGTACAATAACAGTGTAGAAGTTCCAATGTATATCAATGGTGAGTATGTGAAAACAGACAAAACACTATTAATGAGTCCTCCTCACGATCATCAACATATCGTTGGGAAATATCACATTGCTGAAAAAAGTCATATTGAATTGGCAATTGATACTGCTCTTGAAGCCAAAGAAAAATGGTCACAAATGGAATGGGAACAAAGAGCAGCAATTTTCCTAAGAGCAGCTGAGTTAATTGCAGGACCTTATCGCTCAAAAATTAATGCAGCTACTATGATGGCACAATCAAAGACTGTACACCAAGCAGAAATTGATGCTGCTTGTGAATTTATTGACTTCCTGAGATTCAATGTTGAATTCATGACTAAGATATATTCAGATCAGCCCAAAAGCACAAGCGAAACCTGGAACAGAATTGAATACCGTCCTTTAGAAGGCTTTACATACGCTATCACTCCTTTCAATTTTACTGCAATAGCAGGAAATCTTCCTGCTTGCATGGCTTTGATGGGTAATGTAGTCGTTTGGAAACCAAGTGATAGTCAAATCTATTCTGCAAAAATAATTTTAGATGTTTTTGAAGAAGCAGGAGTTCCTCCAGGTGTCATTAATACAGTTTTTGGAGATCCAGTTTTAATAACAAATACTGTGCTTTCAAACCCTAATTTTTCTGGACTTCATTTCACTGGATCAACATTTGTTTTTAAAGAATTATGGAAACAAATAGGGGCTAACATACATAAATATAATACTTACCCCAGGATTGTTGGTGAAACTGGGGGTAAGGATTTTATTGTTGCACACAAATCTGCTAACCCAAGACAAGTAGCTACTGGAATTATTAGAGGTGCATTTGAATTCCAAGGACAAAAATGTAGTGCCGCATCAAGAGCTTATTTGCCAAAATCAATGTGGAAAGAAATTGAAAAATTATTAAATGATGACCTAAATTCAATTAAAATGGGATCCCCTGAAGATTTGTCAAACTTTGTAACTGCTGTCATTCATGAAGCATCCTTTGATAAAATTGTTGGGTATATTGAAAATGCAAAGAATAATAAAGATGTTGAAATCATATTTGGAGGTAAGTATGATAAAACCGTAGGATACTTCATTGAACCTACAGTATTATTAACTACTAATCCAAATTATGAAACAATGCATACTGA
>JAYNFX010000009.1:0-39790 GCA_038106885.1 Flavobacteriaceae bacterium
TTATTTCTATAAATGGTGTTTCAGAAATTTTTTATGATGGAGAACTTTGTCAAACACAAGCAGTTCAAAATTCTTCAGAGGCAAGGATTTATGGATTTGAAGCTGGGATTAAAGCAATGTTTTCTAATTCTTTTGAAATTACTTCGCAGTTTAGTTTAACCAAGGGGCGTCAAAAAGATAATCAGAATTTTGATACTCCAGTTCGCCATGTTGCTCCTGAATTTGGCAATATACACCTCATTTGGAAGGGCGATAAAATCTCTATCGATGGGTTTTTAAATTATAATGGAATCTTAAAACGTGAAGATATATCGCATGAACTTTCAAATCATTTGTTTGCGCAAGATCAAAATGGTTACCCGTATTCTCCAGCATGGTATACTTTGAATTTAAGAACTCAGTTTAAATTTAGCGATACATTGTCATTTATTGGATCAATTGAAAATATTTTAAATGAGGGTTATCGTCCTTTTGCTTCAGGGGTTAGTGCGCCAGGAGCTAATTTTATTTTTGCAATATCATATAATGATTAATGTATTCATTTAGAAAATCTTACACCTTAGAACAGGCCTTATCTAGGTTACAAAGATATTGCACTTATCAAGACCGTTGCCATATTGAAGTAGAACGTAAGCTTACAGAGATGCGAATGATCCCTCAAGCAAAAGAGCAAATAATTATGTCTCTTATTGAAGATGATTATCTCAACGAAGAACGTTTTGCATTGGCTTTTGTAAAGGGAAAATTTAGAATAAAGAAGTGGGGGAGAATTCGCTTAAAAGCAGAACTAAAAAAAAGGAAAATATCAAAATATCTTATTAAATCTGCTTTAGAACAAATTTCAGAGAAAGATTACTTATTTACTTTTGAGGAACTAGCCAATCGAAAAGCGAATTCAATTAAAGCGGATTCAATTTTATTAAAAAAGAAAAAACTAGCTGATTATCTTATCTACAGAGGCTGGGAATCAAGTTTAGTAAACAATAAAATGAATCAACTTTTTTAGTTTCATTTTAGTCTAGAAAAATGCACGTAAGCCAAATAATAAATTTCCTTTTGGCATTGGGACAATACCTGTTTCAATATATGATGTATTGAATAAATTATTTGCAGTTACAGTGAGTTCAAGATTAGTTATTTTTAATTTGAATTGAGCATCAATTACACTGTAACTTTGTCCTGTTGCTCTTTCAGCAAATTTATATAGGATACTTTGAGAGGTGTTTTTTGAAAATTGTGTTTTTAATTGAGCAATAAAGTGATGATTTAAGGCATTTAGAATATATTTTGAAAAGTTTGCTCTCACACTACCTAAATTTTCTTCAATGTATGTATACCCAAACCTTATATTTTGTTTATACCCAACTAGATCAAAGGGTTTGTTCAATTGAAACTCTACTCCTTTTGTGTTTAAGCTTTTTAGATTATTAGATTGCCACTTATCTTCCTCGTTATCCTTAGTGTAGTCTATTAAATTATCTGAATCCCTGTTAAAAAGTGCAACTGTCAAATTAAGGTTTTTACCAAAGTATTTAAAACCGATTTCTTCAGAAATAGCCTTTTCTGGCACTAAATTTTCATTTCCAATATCTCTACTTCCAATATAAAATAAGTCGTTATATGTCGGAACTCTATATGTATATCCAGCATTAGCATAAATTCTAATTTTATCATTAAGTGAATATCCTAAATCAACTCCTGGGAAGATATTAGTGTCGAACTCTGACATATGATTTATTGCAATACCTGGAGTAATATCAAGATTATTTTCTAATATTGAAAATCGATGTTCGAAAAATAAATTTCCCATCCACCGGGCGTGATCACCTAATCTATTACTTTCCATTCCTACTTTCGCAATATCAATACCAAATCCAGTTATTCCTATTTTTGATTCTAGCGAGCTATTTATCTGTGCTCCAACCTTATTTGAAATGTGCAAATTTCTGTAAACAGAAGGATTCGCTCTGATATATAAATACATGTCTTGGTTACGTTTCCAGTACACTTGGGGGCGTATTTTTACGTTTCCAATGTATTTTGTGGTTGATATACTAACTAGACTACTTTGAGTTTCTTCATATTGCTCCCTCGCATTAATGGAATAAAATTGATTTCCACCAAATTTTCTTTCAGAAAAAGTAGCCATCACATCAATAGGGTTACTTTTTGTTTTAAAACTACTTTTTAAGAAATAGTTTTGATTTTCAAAATCAGTATTATAACGGTATCCTTCAGAGCTATTTATAGATGCATGACCAATAAGAGACGATTTTTCGAATTTTGTTCCTAATGTGCCTGTAATATGTTGCTGATTATAAGAGCCTAACTGAAAACCAATATTATTTTTTACATCAGCATTTGATTTTGTTACGATGTTTATTGCTCCTGTAAATGCATTTTGGCCAAAAATTCGTGCTGCAGGACCTTTTATGATTTCGATTCTTTTTATAACTTCAAGAGGCAATGCAATGTTTAATGTGTGATGACCTGTTTGAGGATCCTCAGACTTAATTCCGTCGATAAGAAGTAGTGTTTGATCAAACCCACCACCTCTTATATATAAATCAGATTGCATACCATAAACACCTTGGCGTCTAATGTCTACTCCTGCTTCTTGTTGCAAAAGCTCTACTAAATTTGTTGCAGGGCTGTTTTTGATATCTTCCATTGTAATGATACTAATTGTTCTTGAGTTCATTTTAAATGGAAGATCTATCCTACTAGATTTAATCGTAATAGAATCAAGAGATTGAATTTCTTGTGCAATATTATATTGAATTGAAAATATTAATAAAACAAAAATTTGTATAAACCGGGCCTTCATTAACTATGAATTTTACTATAATTTTTCAAAGGTATATAAATCTTATTATCAATCACGGATAATTAATTAAATAATCTCAAATGACTGTTTTTATTAGTTTTTCTTAAAGAAAATAAATTCAAAGTTTGTGTAAAAAAAACATAAATGAGGTATCTTTATGACATGTTTGCATTGGTTGATTGTAATAACTTTTATGCCTCTTGTGAGCGTGTTTTTAACCCTAATCTACAAGGTAAGCCGTTAGCTATTTTATCTAATAATGATGGGTGTGTAATTGCACGCAGCGATGAGGCAAAATCATTGGGCCTCCCTATGGGTGCCCCAGCATTCAAGTATAAAACGTTTTTTAGAGATCATAAGGTTCATGTGTATTCTTCAAATTACCCCTTATATGGAGATATGAGTAGACGCGTCATGAGAATTTTAGAGCGGTTTACCCCTGATGTAGAGGTTTACAGCATTGACGAAGCATTTTTGAAATTTGAGGGATTTGAAAATTATGATTTAGAAACCTATGGCCATGAGATTCGTACAACAATCTTAAAGTGGACAGGAATTCCAACTTGTGTTGGTATAGCACCAACTAAGGCATTATCTAAAATAGCTAATAAAATTGCACGTAAATTTCCTAAGGAAACAGGGGGGGTCTACATAATTGATACCGACTTAAAGCGTCTAAAAGCATTGAAGTGGACTCCTATTGAAAAAGTTTGGGGTATTGGCCATTCTTTACATAAGCATTTGATAAAAAATCAGTGTAAGACAGCTTATGATTTTGTGCAATTATCAGATCTTTGGGTAAGGCAATCTTTTTCGATTACTCAATGGAAACTTAAAAAAGATTTAGAAGGTATTTCCAAAATAGAAATGGAACAAATTAAAACTAAGCGTGCTATTGCAACCACAAGGAGTTTTGAAACGACATTGACGGATTTGACAGACATAAAAGAACGGATATCTACATTTGCTAGCAGTTGTGCTGAGAAATTGCGGCGGCAAAATTCAAATTGCCATATGGTGATTGTTTTTTTAAAAAGTAATCGTTTTAAAACACAAAGCAAACAATACCGAGCAAGCACTATAGTGAGTATACCTTTTCCAACGGACTCAACCTTAGTTATTAGCGCGAATGCTATCAAAGCTATTGAATCCATTTTTAAAGAGGGAATTCAATACAAAAAAGCAGGAGTTATTTTAACAGGTATTGTTCCTTCATATAATAGACAATTACAAATGTTTGATCATGAGGATCCCCGACACAGACCACTAATGTCAGCAATAGACAGATTAAATAATAAATATTCTACAAAAAAATTGAAGTTAGCTAATCAGGATTTAAAACGAACTTGGAAAATGCGCCAAGCCCACTTATCCCCTGGTTATACAACTAATCTAAAAGATATAATTAAAGTTAAATGAATAAAGGTAATCAACAAGCATTAGAATTTTTTATTCCAAAGTCTCCCAATGATCTAAATGGAGCGATTTATTTTGACACTGGAATATCTGCAGGATTTCCTTCGCCTGCGGACGACTTTATGCAACAGCGACTATCTCTAGACTCGGAGCTTATCAAGAACAAAGAAGCTACATTTTTTGCGCGAGTTAGCGGCCAATCAATGATTGACGCCGGGCTTAATGATAATGATCTTTTAGTCATTGATCGCAGTCTTTCACCATCACACAATAGAATAGCAGTATGTTTTTTGGATGGAGAATTTACGGTTAAAAGATTAAAGGTAAAAAAAGAAGAGGTTTGGTTGCAGCCTGAAAATAAAAACTATAAAGCTATAAAAATAACACCTGAAAATGATTTTATAATATGGGGCATCGTAACTAATGTTATTAAGAAAGTATAATCAAATTTCTTTTCTTAGCCTCGCAACAGGAAGATCTAATTGCTCACGATATTTTGCAATTGTTCTTCTAGCTATAGGATAACCCTTTTCTTTTAGGATATTAGCTAACCTTTCATCAGTTAATGGTTTTTTCTTGTCTTCTTGATTAATTACAGACTTTAAAATACTTTTAATTTCTATGGTTGAGACTTCTTCTCCCTCAGCATTGGTCATAGATTCACTGAAAAATTCTTTGATAAGTTTTGTGCCATAAGGAGTGTTTACGTACTTACTATTAGCAACCCTTGAAACAGTCGATACATCCATTCCAATTTCATCTGCAATATCTTTTAATATCATTGGCCGGAGCTGTTCTTCATCTCCAGATAAAAAATAGTTTTTTTGATAGTTCATAATAGCGTTCATCGTTACATATAATGTTTGTTGTCTTTGTTGGATAGCCTCTATAAACCACTTAGCCGAATCAAGCTTTTGTTTAATAAATTGAACAGCCTCCTTTTGAGCTTTAGATTTATCTTTGGAAGCTTTATATCCCTGTAGCATTTCACTATATGATTTTGAAACGTGGAGTTCTGGCGCATTTCGAGAGTTTAGTGTAAGTTTTAAATCTCCATCTGATATTTCAATTACAAAATCAGGAACTACATGTTCAGTTGATCTTAAATTATTACTAAAGGAACTCCCAGGTTTCGGATTTAATTTTGCGATTTCCTGAATAGAGTCTTTTAGTTGTTCCTCATTAATATTAAATTTTTTTATAAGTTTTTGATAGTGCTTTTTTGTAAATTGATCAAATGCTTTATCAAGAATTTGAATAGCTAAATTTATATTTTGAGTTTTTCTTTTTCTTTTAAGTTGAATTAAAAGACACTCTTTAAGGCTTCTTGCCCCTACACCTGCTGGGTCTAAGCGTTGAACAATATGTAATATTTCTTCAATTTTTTTTGTGTCAGTGTATATATTTTGCGTGAAGGCTAAATCATCAGTCAGATCAATTAAAGGCCTTCGAATGTATCCACTATCATCGATACTTCCAATTAAGAATTTAGCAATCAAAGATGATTCCTCTTCAAGCCGAAATGTGTTAAGCTGAGCTATTAAGTGCTGTGTAAAAGAAGTCCCTGAGGCATATGGCACTGATTTATCATTATCATCAGGGCTATAATTATTTGATTTCAATCTGTAATTAGGAACCTCATCATCACTCAGATAATCATCTACGTTAATATCTTCAGCTTGAATTTGATTAGAATCTTCATAATCATTTTCAAGATATGACTCATCTAATGATTTATCGTCACTATTTTTGCCACTTTCTAATGCTAAATTTTCTTCAAGCTCTTGCTTTATTCTTTCTTCAAAAGCCTGAGTTGGTAATTGAATAAGTTTCATCAACTGTATTTGTTGAGGAGATAATTTTTGAGAAAGTTTAAAGTTTAAATATTGCTTAAGCATTATTTTTTAGATTTTTATAAATTTAAAAAAAAACAAAATAAAAACTCAAGATGTAATTTTGTTTAATTGTTTGAGAATATTTAAAATTCAGCATTTTGAGGAGTTCGTGGATATGGTATTACATCTCTAATATTACTCATCCCAGTTGCAAACATTACAAGGCGCTCAAAACCCAAACCAAATCCTGAATGTATAGCAGTACCATATTTTCTTAAGTCAAGATACCACCATAATTCTTCTTCTGGGATGTTAAGAGAAGCCATTTTTTCTTTTAAAATCTCAAGGCGTTCCTCACGCTGAGACCCTCCAACAATTTCTCCAATTCCTGGGAATAAAATATCCATGGCTCTGACTGTAGTGCCGTCTTCGTTCAAACGCATATAAAAAGCTTTAATATTTGCAGGATAATCGAATAAAATTACAGGACATTTAAAATGCTTTTCAACTAAAAATCTCTCGTGTTCGCTTTGAAGGTCAGCCCCCCAATCGCTGATTAAATATTTAAATTTTTTCTTTTTATTTGGCTTAGAGTTTCTTAAAATATCTATAGCTTCACTATAACTTACACGTTTAAAGTTATTTTCAATGATAAATTTTAGTTTTTCAATTAATCCCATTGGGCTTCTTTCATTTTGAGGTTTAGATTTCTCCTCATTGGACAAGCGATTATCCAAGAATTCTAAATCTTCAATATTATTTTGAAGAATGTATTCAATAACTGACTTTAGAAAATCTTCTGCTAAATCCATATTGCCTTCTAGGTCCATAAAAGCTACTTCAGGTTCAATCATCCAGAATTCAGCTAAGTGTCTTGATGTATTTGAATTTTCTGCTCTGAAAGTAGGACCAAAAGTATAAACTTTACCTAAGGCCATTGCATAAGTTTCAGCCTCTAATTGACCTGAAACAGTTAAATTAGTTTCTTTTCCAAAGAAATCTTTTGAATAATCCACCTTACCATCTTTAGTAAGTGGTGGATTTTTTGGATCTAATGTAGTAACTCTAAACATTTCCCCAGCCCCCTCAGCATCACTTCCAGTAATAATTGGACTATGCATATAGTTAAAGCCGTTTGTATGAAAATATCTATGTATAGCAAATGATAATGATGAGCGTAATCTCATTACTGCACCAAAAGTGTTTGTGCGTGGACGCAGATGAGCTTGTTCTCTAAGAAATTCTAATGAATGTTTTTTGGGTTGTAATATAGTTTTTGATACCAATTCAGGGTTGGCCTGTCCTAAAACTTCAATATTAGAAACTTGAATTTCAAAGTCTTGACCTTTGCCCTGACTTTCGACTAAATCCCCTTGTACTTTTAAGGAAGCACCAACTGTAATTTTATTTAGAAGATCTTCAGCTAAATTTTCAAAATCAACAACGCATTGCATATTTTTAATAGTTGAGCCATCATTAAGAGCTATGAATCTATTAGCTCTAAATGATTTTACCCAGCCCTTTACTTCAACCTCAATCAAGGTTGTATTTTTTTTAAATAGTTCTGCAACAGTAGTTTTGATCATCTCTTTTTAAATTAATTACAAATATAAAATTTTAGATGTATTCTTTAGTTTTCTTCTAAAGATTTGATTTCTTCAGGAATAATTTTTAAGCTTGGTTCTTTAAGAACCTTTTTGTTAGCAATACTTCTTTCAAGCGATAGAAGTAAAGTTGGTAGAAGTATTAAGTTGGCCATCATTGCTAGTAAAAGAGTGCCTGAAATTAAAGCCCCTAAGGCTACTGTGCCACCAAAGTTGGATGTAATAAAGACTGAAAAACCAAAGAAAAGGACAATTGAAGTATAGAACATACTAACCCCAGTTTCTCTTAGCGCCGCAAAAACTGATTTTTTAATACTCCAGCGACTAGAAATAAGTTCTTGCCTGTATTTAGCTAAAAAATGTATTGTATCATCAACTGAAATACCGAATGCTATACTGAAAACCAATATTGTTGAAGGCTTTATAGAAACTCCAAGGAAACCCATAACTCCAGCAGTAATTAATAGAGGAAGTAAGTTGGGTACTAAAGAAATAACAATCATTCTGAAAGATCGAAACATGTAAGCCATAAAAAGCGAAATAAGAACAATTGCCAGGGTTAAGGATAAAATTAAGTTTTTAATCAAAAAATTAGTTCCCTTTTGAAAAAGATATGCTTTTCCTGTTATTGAAACTTCATATCTATCATCAAATTGTTTTTTAATTTCATTATTTAGCGCTTCTTCAATTCGATCCATTTCATCAATACCCGAATTTTTAATAAAAGTTGTTATTCTTGCATATTGACCAGTTGTATCTACATAGTTTTTTAACAGAGATAAGTTGTTAGAAGTGTTTTTTGCATAGGACATAATAAAGCCGTTCTCTTGAGCGGTTGGCAACTGGTAGTATTTTGGATTGCCGTTATAGAAGGCCTGTTTAGTATACTTCACTAAGTTCACAACAGAAATAGGCTTTGACAGCTCTGGAATTTCAATTATTAGGTCTTCAAGAGCATTCATTTTTTTTAAAGTGGAACGTTTTAAAACTCCTTTAGGCCGTTTGGTGTTTATTAAAATCTCTAATGGCATTATTCCGTTAAATTCTTTTTCATAAAACTCTATATCTTTATAGAAACCAGCATTTTTTGGCATATCTTCTAATAAACTTCCTGAAGTTTTAATTTGATACATCCCAATAATACTTAGCACAAGAAGGCAAACAGAAGCTATGTATATTACAATATTTCTAGCTTTTACTGTTGATTCGATCCAGTCTCCTAGCTTATTTATCCATTTTTTATTTAAGTGCTCTAAGTGTTTATCACTTGGGATTGGCATATAGCTATATATAATTGGAATTATGAGCAAGCATAATATGAATATAGCCATAATGCTCATTGACGCAACAGTTCCAAACTCAGTTAATAGTTTACTTTGAGTGATTATAAATGTTGCAAATCCAGACGCTGTAGTTGTATTAGTCATTAGCGTAGCATTACCAACTTTTGTAATAACTCGCTGAAGAGATTTAGCTTTATTGCCGTGTTTATTTACCTCATGTTGATATTTATTGATAAGGAAAATACAATTAGGGATGCCAATTACTATAATTAAAGGGGGAATTAAAGCAGTTAAAACTGTTATTTCATATTCAAGAAAGCCAAGAATTCCGAAAGTCCACATAACTCCAATTATTACAACAAGCATTGATATGAATGTGGCCCTGTATGATCTAAAAAAGAAAAAGAAAATTAATGAGGTGATTAAAATAGCAGCGATTATAAATATTTCAATTTCATCAATTATGTTCTGTGAATTTAGAGTTCGTACATAAGGCATTCCAGAAATATGAACATTAATTTTTGATGCTTTTTCAAACTCTTCAATTTTTGGAATTAAATCTTTATAAATAAAAGACTTTCTTGATGATGTATTAACTATGGATTTTTTAAGGAAAATTCCTGTTCTAATTGATTCGCTTTCTGAATTGAATAAAATGTTATCATAAACAGGATAATCAGTTGTTAGAGATTTTTTTAGTTTGATCAGTTCGTAATTTGACTCAATTGAGTCTTTGAGTAAAGGTTCGAACTCAAATCTTTTATTTTGGGTGTCTTTTTTTAATTTTTTTAAATCTTGGATTGTTATAACATTATCTACATTCTCATTATCTTCAAATGACTTAGATAAATCAATCCATGAATTCATATTTTTAACAGAGAATAATGAATTGTCTTTAACTCCAATTACGATTAAGTTACCTTCTTCGCCAAATATGTTTAGAAACTGTTCGTAATGTAAATTAACAGGGTGATCGTCAGGAAGCAAATTTGCCTCTGTGTATGTAAACTTCATTTTCCCCCATTGCGATGCCATTAGGGCAGTACATAGTCCAATAAAGGTTAAAATAGCAATTCTATTTCTCAGAATTAGTCTTGCTGTAGCGTCCCAAAAGCCAGTTGAAAAAAGTTTGAACATACCAGATTTAAAGTTGCCAAAGGTATATAAAACTAATGGATTTACAGATACATTTATCTGTTAGAAAGCATTAAAAAAAAGTTAAATAAAAATTACAAAAAAAGTAATTTCTTAAACTGTTAGTATTTCTTTTTCCTTGGAATTGAAAATTTCGTCCGCTTTTTTTATGAACATATCTGTCATTTCTTGTATATCAGTCTCAGTATTTTTTTTCAAATCTTCAGAAATATCATTCAGCTTTTTCACTTCGTTATTAGCTTCTTTTCTGGAACTTCTAATAGAAATTTTTGCATCTTCTGCTTCAGATTTAGCTTGCTTAGCTAGTTCTTTTCTGCGTTCTTCTGTTAGAGCAGGAACATTAATGATGATACTCTCGCCATTATTCATTGGATTAAATCCAAGATTAGCGACCATAATTGCATGCTCGATTTCTTGTAGCATACTTTTTTCCCATGGCTGAACAGTAATTGTTCTTCCATCTGGTGTATTAACATTAGCAACTTGTGAAAGTGGTGTTTGTGTTCCATAATAATCAACAGTCACACTTCCAAGCATTGAAGGACTTGCTTTACCAGCACGGATATTAACAAACTGTTTTTTTAAATGTTCAAGTGCCTTTTCCATTGATTCTTTAGAACTGTCGAGAATAAATTCAATTTCTTCATTCATAATATTTAATTTTTAACTAACAGTTGTTCCAATTTGTTCTCCAACAATAATTTTATTCAAGTTGCCTTTTTTATTCATGTCAAAGACTATTATTGGGAGTTCATTTTCTTGACTTAGAGTGAACGCTGTGGTATCCATTACTTTTAAGCCTTTTTTCAAGACATCTTCAAAACTTATACTACTATATTTACTTGCAGATGAATCTTTTTCAGGATCAGCAGAATATATTCCATCAACACGAGTTCCTTTCAGTATAACATCAGCTTCAATTTCTATAGCTCTTAATACTGCTGCTGAATCAGTAGTGAAATATGGATTTCCAGTACCTCCTCCAAAAATAACAACTCTGCCTTTTTCTAAGTGCCGTATGGCTCTTCTTCGAATAAATGGCTCAGCGACTTCATTAATTTTTATCGCAGATTGTAATCTAGTAGCAACTCCTTCATTTTCTAATGCACTTTGAAGCGCAAGCCCGTTTATTACAGTTGCTAACATTCCCATATGATCTCCTTGTACACGATCCATGCCATTACTGGCACCAGAAACACCTCTAAAAATATTACCGCCACCAATTACGATTGCAATTTGAATACCCTGTCCGATAGCTTCTTTAATATCTTTAGCATACTCTGAAAGACGCTCAGGGTCAATTCCATATTGTCGCCCACCCATTAAAGCCTCTCCAGAAAGCTTCAATAATATTCTTTTATAAATCATAATTTTTCTTAAGGTCACACAAATATAAACAATAAATCAAAATTTAATTTAAATAAAAACCTCGTGTACATTACACGAGGTTTTTTTAATAATATAAATATAATTGTCTTTTAGCCCAGAGATACCCTCTTAAAACCTGAAACTTCAACTTCACCATAAGTAGATACATACTTAGCTACCGTACTTTTATCGTCTTTAATAAAGTCTTGGTCTAATAAACATTGTTCTTTGTCTAAAGTTGTATTATCTGAAATAAATCGATCCATTTTTCCAGGTAAAATTTTATCCCAAATTTGCTCTGGTTTACCTTCTGATTTCAACTGCTCTTTTGCGTCAGACTCAGCTTGTTCTAAAACTTCTGGGGTTAACTGGGACATAGAAATATACTTTGGTACATTTTTTAAAGCTTTACCAAGTCTACCAAGTTCAATATTATCTTTTTCGATAACTGCTATTCGGGCTTCAGTTTCTGACGCGACATACGTTGGATCAAAATCTTTGTAAGACAATGTTGTTGCTCCCATGGAAGCAACTTGCATTGCGAGGTCTTTTGATAAAGTTGCTGCATTGTCAACAACTGATGAAAGTCCAACTAAGGCTGCTATTTTGTTTATGTGTACATAAGCCCCAACATATGGTGCTTCTATTTTTTCAAATGACTTTATATCTAACTTTTCACCAATAACTCCTGTTTGCTCAATTAGTTTTTCGGAGACAGACATACCTTCAAAGTCAGCTTGTAGGAATGAATCTTTAGAATCTGAATTAAGAGCAATTTCAGCAAGTTTATTTGCAAGGGCTAAAAAGTTTTCATTTTTTCCAACAAAATCAGTTTCACAACCCAGAACAATAGCTACTCCCATTGTGTTACTAGAGTTGACTTTTGCAACAGCAGCTCCTTCAGAAGAATCTCTATCAGCTCTTTTAGCGGCAACTTTTTGTCCTTTTTTTCTTAATACATCTATTGCTTTGTCAAAATCTCCTTCAGCTTCAACAAGAGCATTTTTGCAATCCATCATTCCAGCTCCAGTGGCTTTTCTCAATTTATTAACTTCAGCAGCGGTAACTTTAATCATAATTTATTTTTTTAGTTTGAGGTTTATAAAATAAACCTGTTAACTTTAATATTTTTTAATTATTCTTCTTCCTTTATTGCAGGTGTTTCAGATTTAGTAGCCTCTTCAGTTTTTTCAGCACCTTCAGAGTTGGAAGCACCTTCTTTTTCTGCTTTTCTTGTTGCTAAACCTTCAATCACAGCATTTGAAACAGTCTCCATTATCTTGTTAATAGACTTTGAAGCATCATCATTGGCAGGAATAACATAGTCTACTTGTCTCGGATCAGAGTTAGTATCAACCATAGCAAAAATTGGAATGTTTAGCTTTTGAGCTTCTTTAATTGCTATGTGTTCACGTTTGATGTCTACTACAAAAAGAGCACCTGGTAGTCGAGTCATATCAGAAATTGAACCTAAGTTCTTTTCAAGCTTTGCTCTTAGTCGGTCTACTTGAAGGCGTTCTTTTTTAGAAAGAGTATTAAAAGTTCCATCTTTTTTCATTCTATCAATTGCAGCCATTTTTTTAACAGCTTTTCTGATAGTAACAAAATTAGTGAGCATACCCCCTGGCCAGCGTTCAGTGATGTAAGGCATATTAGCTTTAGCTGCTTTTTCAGCTACAATATCTTTAGCTTGTTTTTTGGTAGCTACAAATAAAATTTTTCGTCCTGAAGCAGCTATTTTTGAAAGCGCTTTAGAGGCTTCTTCTAATTTCGCAGCTGTTTTGTAAAGGTTTATGATATGGATGCCATTACGCTCCATGTAAATAAATGGGGCCATGTTAGGATCCCATTTTCTAGTAAGGTGTCCAAAGTGAACACCATTGTCAAGTAATTCTTTTACTTCTACTTTTGCCATTTTGTGTTAGTTTACGTTCTGTTGAATTAGCAATGAGTAAGTGGCTTTAAAAGGCCTTAATCATTTAGATGCTAAACTAAATCCTGACATTTTAATTGTCATGGACAACAATAACTGGTTTATAAAATATATATTAACGCTTAGAAAATTGAAATTTCTTACGCGCTTTCTTTTGTCCAAATTTCTTACGCTCTACCATTCTTGGGTCACGAGTCAATAATCCTTCTGGTTTTAAAATACTTCTGTTTTCTTCGTCTAATTCACACATTGCTCTTGAGAGTGCTAAGCGAACAGCTTCAGCTTGTCCTGTTACTCCACCGCCATAGACATTGATTTTAATATCAAAGTTTCCTTCATTATTAGTTAAAGCTAAGGGCTGGTTTACTTTATACTGCAGCGTTGCTGTAGTAAAATACGACTTGAAATCTTTATCATTAACTGTAATGTTTCCTTTTCCTTTGGAAACATAAACACGAGCAACTGCTGTTTTTCTACGTCCAATTTTGTGTATAACTTCCATTAATTGATATCGTTTAAATTAATAGTTTGAGGTTTTTGAGCTTCATGAGAATGTGAAGCACCGACAAAAACACTTAAATTTCTGAATAAAGCAGAGCCAAGTTTATTTTTTGGAAGCATTCCCTTGACAGACTTTTCTACTAACCTAGCGGGATCTTTTGCATAAAGCTCTGTAGCAGAAAGAGAACGTTGACCTCCAGGATAGCCTGTGTGTCTAATATATGATTTGTCGCTCCATTTATTTCCAGAAAGCTTAATTTTCTCTGCATTAATAACAATAACATTATCTCCACAATCTACATGAGGTGTGAAATTAGGCTTATTTTTTCCTCTTAACAGAATAGCAACTCTTGAGGCTAATCGCCCTAATGTTTGACCCTCTGCGTCAACCAATACCCAGTTTTTGATAGCAGTTGATTTATTTGCTGAAATTGTTTTATAACTTAAGGTGTCCACGTCAATGTTTTTTCTTAATTAATATTCCTCTTTTAAAAAAGAGTTTGCAAACTTACAATTATAAATTGTTATTAACAAAATCTAAAAGGGCTAATTTTTTTAATGGAATAGTTTAATAATTATCTATAAAAGCAACAAAAGCGTGAGTTAAACTTTTCTAAATAACAATTGAATAATTTCAAAAGCCTTGTATTTTTGCCGATAATTGAATTTTCAGTTTCATTACAAAATGAATTTATCCATAAATAACATTACATTTTTAATTTTAGTTTTATTTTCTGTAGAGCTAAGTTCGCAGATTAAATATCCAAGACAATATATTACTGCTGAAATTAATGACAAGGACATTATAAATATCGATGGAGATATTAATGAATTGGTTTGGGATAAGGTTTTGTGGGGAGATAATTTTACAGAAGTATATCCTGATGAAAACACCCCTCCAACCGAGTTTACAAAATTCAAAATATTATATGATCAAAAGTATTTGTATGTTTCAATTTTAGCATTGGACTCAGAACCAAACTCAATAACAAGTCGCCTTTCGAGGCGAGATAGTTTTGAGGGTGATAGAGTAAATGTTTTGATTGATAGTTACCATGATTTAAGAACTGCGTTTTTGTTTACAGTGACTTCAGCTGGTGTTAGGGGCGATGAAATCATAACTAATAATGGAGAAAATATTGATGATAGCTGGAACCCTATATGGGTTGCGAAATCTAAAATTCTTAAAAGCGGATGGTCAGCAGAGATGAAAATCCCCTTAAGTCAATTAAGGTTTGGTAATTCAAAAAAACAAGTCTGGGGATTAAATGTTGCGAGGAATTTATTTAAAGAAAATGAACTTTCAGCTTGGAATAGAATACCTGTAGGCTCAGCAGGATGGGTTAGTGAAGCAGGAGAGTTAGTAGGACTGAAAAATATAAAGCCACAAAAGCAAATTGAAATTCAACCTTTTTTGGTGAACCAGCTCGAAACTTACAGAGCAGAAGCTGGAAATCCATACAGAGACAAAGGTAAGAATTATACAATAAACGCTGGACTAGATGCTAAGATTGGAATTACAAATGATTTAACCCTAGATGTCACAGTTAACCCCGATTTTGGTCAAGTTGAAGCAGACCCTGCTGCTATAGCTTTAGATGGATTTGAGATTTTTAATAGAGAACAGAGACCTTTTTTTGTAGAAAATAAAAATATTTTTGACTACAAATATTCAGGTAATAGAGATAATTTATTCTTCTCAAGAAGAATCGGGCGAGCACCACAAGTTTATCCAGATTTTTCTGATGAAGCTTATATAAACCGACCTCAAAATACAACAATTTTAGGCGCTGCGAAATTTAGTGGTAAAACAAAAAATGGTTGGTCAATAGGACTTTTGGAGAGTGTTACCTCAGAAGAATTCGCTGAAGTAAATTTAAACGGAAGTGTCTCAGAAGAAATTGTAGAACCATTCACAAATTATTTTGTAGGCAGAGTACAAAAAGACATGAATAATAGGAACACCTTTTTAGGTGGAATTTTTACATCTACAAACAGATCAATAAACAATAAAACTACTATTCTTAGGAAGGAGGCTTACACAGGAGGAATAGATTTTAGACATCAATGGAAGGATAGGACTTATTATTTACAAACTAATTTCATTGCTAGCCATATAAAAGGAAGTCCAGAATCAATTCTTGCTACCCAAGAAAATTTAACACATTTATTTAATAGAGTTGATGCAACTCATGTAGATGTTGATCCTAACCGTACTTCAATGACCGGAACAGGCGGGCTTATTGAAATTGGGAAAAATGGAGGTCAAAACTGGAATTATGATATGGGATTTAAATGGTCATCTCCAGAACTTGAATTAAATGATATTGGTTTTTTAAGACAAACAGACCGAAAATTTCAATTCTTTAATCTAAAATACAGTACAGCTAAACCCTTTTCGATTTTTAGAGGCATTAATGTTAATCTAAACCAGTTTACATCATTTGATTTTGAAAATAATCACAATCGAACTCAATATCAGCTATCTACGAGATTAAATTTTTTGAATAACTCCAGATTAAATTTTTGGTTCACTCACAAGCCTAGAATTTTTCGCAATGCTGAATTAAGAGGTGGTCCGCGCTGGAGGTTTTCTAAAGAAAATTTCAAATCCATATATTACAATTCAGATGACAGGAAAAATTTTAATTATAGAGTTGGAATTATGCATTCTCAAGCAGAGGAGAATAACTATTCTTTTTTAAAATTTGAAGCCGATTTCAATTATCAATTGTTTAACTCATTCAATTTGTCTTTTTCTCCTGAGTTTGAAGTTCGTCCTAACAAGACCCAGTATGTTACTCAAAAGGATTTTATGGATACTAAAAGATATATTTTAGGGACTATTGATAATAAAACCATTAGGGCTACATTGAGATTAAATTACAGCCTTAATCCGAATTTATCAATACAATATTATGCTCAACCATTTATTTCAAAAGGAGAATACACAGATTTTAAGTATGTTACAAATTCAACTGCAAAAAGATTAAACGATAGGTTTAACCTATACCAATCCGATCAATTGAATTTAGAGGGCGACACATATTATTTTGATGATGATTTAGATGGCAATGTGGATTATTCAATGAGCAATCCAGATTTTTCAATAGTACAATTCAACTCGAATTTAGTTGTTCGCTGGGAATATGTTCCTGGATCTGAACTTTTCTTAGTTTGGTCTCAAGGGCTAAGAACTAGCGTTTCAATGGATGAGGGGTTGTTAGGCGGACTTCAGTCAGGGATTATTGATTATCAACCGCAAAACATTTTTCTCATTAAAGCGACATATAGATTTATTCTTTAGAATTTATATTGATATAAATACAATTAAGATTTATCTTTGCATATTCAAAAAAAGAATATTTGCAGAATGACCCAAGTAGTAGCATTTGTTGAACATTTTAAAAGCCGTTTAAACGATTTCAAGGCTATTACAAAAATGGGGCTTTCACTAAGTGTTGTTTTCTCTTGCATTTCTGGCTATTTACTAGCAGCTGAGGATATTAATATTTCAATAATTTTATTACTTGCATTAGGAGGTTATTGTATGGTTGGTGCTTCTAATGTATTTAATCAAATAATCGAAAGAGAACTCGATGGGTTAATGCAACGGACTAAATCAAGACCCATCCCTATGAAGAAGATTTCTATAGTAAATTCTTTTATAATTGCGGTTTTGTTAACCCTTGCAGGGCTTACAATACTTTACTCAATTAATGAAAGAACTGCTATGTTCGCTGCAGTTTCTATTTTTATATATACTAGTGTTTATACGCCTTTAAAGCAAATAACTCCTTTGTCTGTTTTTGCAGGTGCTATACCTGGCGCTATTCCTTTTATGTTAGGTTGGGTAGCATGCACAGGAGAGTTTGGAATTGAGCCTGGTGTTTTATTTATGATACAGTTTTTTTGGCAATTTCCCCACTTTTGGTCCATTGCATGGTTTTTAGACGATGACTATAAAAAAGCTGGATTTAAAATGCTACCAACAGGTAAAAAAGATAAAGGCACCGCTCTTCAAATAATTGCATATATAACATGGACTATTTTAATATGTATTGCTCCAGCAATTTTCAATACTGGAAGGCTAAACATTTCTAATTATGCAGCTGTTTTAATTGTAATAATAGGGATGATTTTTTTATACTATGGTTTTAGGCTTTTCAAAAATCAGTCAAGCAAAGAAGCTAGGAAATTAATGCTGGTTAGTATTTTGTTTTTGACTTCAATTCAATTGATTTATGTAATAGATAAATTTATTTAAAATTATGGATTTAACACAAGGTTCTTCTCAACAAAAAAATAAACGTGCCAAAAAAATGATGCTTTGGTTTGGAATAGTATCATTAATAATGTCTTTTGGGGGTTTAACAAGTGCATTTATAGTTAGCAGTTCGCGTGAGGACTGGCTAAATGATTTTGAGCTTCCAAACGCATTTTTTATTAGTACTATCATAATTACATTTAGTAGTCTTGTTTTCATTGCTGCAAAAAAGGCATTACTAAAGGAAAAGTATTTGTTAAGCCAATCATTAGTTCTTGGTGTTTTTGTTCTAGGATTAGCATTTATATATAATCAGTTTCTTGGATTTAACGAGTTGATAATATCTGGATACAATTTTACCGGACCAACAAGTAACATCACGATGTCTTATATATATATCATTGCTGTAGCTCATATTTTACATGTAATTGCAGGACTCATCTCACTTGCTGTTGTTATTGTGAATCATTTTAAAAAGCAATATACTCCCGCATCAAAACTTGGCTTTGATATAGCATCAACTTTTTGGCATTTTATTGATTTATTATGGGTTTATCTCTTTTTGTTTTTATATTTCTTTAACAAAATAAATTGATTATTTTTGCAGCACCTAAACAACTTTTAATTATGAACTCTACAGCATTAAGCACAGAATCACAAGGGACAACATGGGGAGGTGGTAATCAACCATTAAAATCAAGTTACGGTAAAATGATGATGTGGTTTTTTATTGTATCTGATGCTTTAACATTTTCTGGTTTTTTAGCTGCTTATGGATTTTCTAGATTCAAGTATATTGATTATTGGCCTATAGCAGATGAGGTCTTTACCCATGTACCTTTCTTACATGGACAGGAACTTCCAATGATTTATGTAGCATTTATGACATTTATTCTCATTATGTCATCTGTAACAATGGTTTTGGCAGTAGATGCAGGTCATGAGATGAAGAAAAATAGGGTTATTTGGTATATGTTTTTTACTATTATTGGAGGAGCTATTTTTGTTGGATCTCAGGCATGGGAATGGGCTACATTCATTCAAGGTGATTATGGAGCTGTTCAGACCAAAGGAGGTAATATTTTACAATTCGGAACTTATGAGTCCAAAAACGGTAAAGAAGTTTTCAAAAGAGTTTCTGTTGAAGACTTTGCTACAGCTTCTTTTACTGAAAGAGTTCAACACGAGAGCAAAACAGGTATTTGGTTTAAAAGTGAATCCAGTCTTCCTGAGTTTTCAATTGAGGACATCTATAGTGGTTTAGAATCAAACTCAAGTATTCTTGTTCGCACCCAAACTATAAACAGTAATGGAGAAAAAACAGTGCTTTCAAGGGCTGAGTCACTAGATCAAATCAAAAGAAATGGTAAGCAGTATGTAAAGGGAGCTAATTTAGAAGTCAATGAATATGGATCCCCTTTATTTGCTGATTTTTTCTTTTTTATAACTGGCTTTCACGGCTTTCATGTTTTTTCAGGTGTTGTAATCAATATCATAATCTTTTTCAATGTTATTATCGGAACCTATGAAAGAAGAAAGAACTATGAAATGGTTGAAAAAGTTGGTTTATACTGGCACTTTGTTGACCTTGTTTGGGTTTTTGTATTTACGTTCTTTTATCTAGTATAATTTTATAAACTATGGCAGATCACGCACACAAATTAGAAATTTTTAGAGGTTTAATTAAGTTCAAGTCTAACACACAAAAGATCTGGGGTGTTTTATTGTTACTTTCTATAGTTACTGCAGTGGAAGTTGTTCTAGGTATTTATAAGCCCGAGGTTCTCATGTCTCCTTCAATGTCACCTTTTGAAGGCGGTTTTGGAGCAACAATACTAAATATTCTGTTCTCTGCTTTTATATATACAAAAAGCTTGAATTTGATATTTATTGTATTGACAATTGTAAAGGCTTACTATATTACTTGGGATTTTATGCATATGCGAGATGAGACAAAATCTCTCAGAAGAATAGTAGTATGGACTGCGGTATTTCTGATTTGTTATTTAATATTCATTTTGCTTCAAGAGGGCGGTTATATTGAATCTGTTTATACTGATGGATTTATAAAGAAAGATTTTTAATCCTACCTATAGGTTTTTTTCATAAAAAAATTGTTAAAACTAATAGATGTTTAAATTTCTTTGTTTCTATTAGTTAATTTTGCTTTTTTAATCTACTTTCTATGTTTGACTTGAATCTAAAGCACGCGCTAAAAAAAGATAGAGATAAGCTAATAAGTACTACAGAGCTTGAATCTATAATTGACAAATTTCACAAACGAAGAATTACAATTAACAAAGAGGTCGAATTGGGCTTAAATCAGCAAAGTGATTTAACATCTAATAAACTAATATTTGACAAACTAGAATCAGAGAATATTTTTCACATTGATTCTATTAAAAAACTCTGCATTAAATATCGTTTAAGATTTTTAGATACAAGTTTGTTCATGGGTGATTATCCAAGTGAATTATATAACATCATACCCAGATTAGAGAAAATACATGACACAAAATTTAAAAATTTTAAAATAATGGCTCCCTCAAGGCTTTTTAGATTAAGAGTTAAAGAAGATCCGTTATTATTTATTCCAATGGGTAATGGATATTACTATCTAGTTTATAAATGGGGTAAAGATTTAAAGACATATAGAAAAATATTAGTTTGGCCGTTTAAAAATATTAACACACTTATTTTTTCATCAGTTATCCTTAGTTTAATCTCAACTGCTTTCTGGGGATCAATCTTTAATACTTTTTCAGATATTCAATTATTTGTAATTTTTATTTTTAATATCAAGACTTTTGTTTTTGTAACATTTTACTTGTTGTTCATGATGAGGAAGAATTTTAATGAGTCAATTTGGAATAGTAAATACAAAAATTAAACACACCATTTTAAAATTTATGTATGAGCCTATTAAAAATTAAAAAGCCAATTGTCCTATCGGTATTATTTTTTTTACCAGTAACATTTCTATTGTTTCTTTATCCCTCAAAGCACAATTATGAGACCCTTGATGTTGTAAAGCATGATGTTCCAGAACTAAAAGGTTTTACGACTATTGATAATGACCCTGTGGTATTTGAGGAAAAGATCTCAATTGTAGCATTTTTAGGATTAAACCCTATGGATGATGCTACATTAGCCTTAAATTTAAAGGAACTTATATATGATAAATTTTTAGGCTTTAAAAATTTCCAAGTTTTAGCTTTAGTCCCAAATTCAGCTAAAGATCAAACTCAAGAACTCAGCAAAGAGCTAAACGCATATATTCCAATGGAGTATTGGAAGTTTGCTTTTGGTTCTAGTGATAATATCATAAAACTATATTCAAGTCTTAAGATTTCAAAGCCATTAAAATCAAATTTAAGTTCTAGTTCAATTTTTATTATTGATAAAGAAAGAAGCCAAAGAGGCCGCTTAGATGATAGGACTAAAAAAGAAATTGAAACTAATTTCCCAGCTTATAGTCTAAATTCTTATAATGTTCTTGAAGTTTCTGAGTTAAAAAATAAAATGAGTGATGATATAAGAATATTATTTACTGAATATCGCCAAAAGCGTAAAGGAAACTTTAACTCAACAACTAGAAGGGCTAATGATTTATTACAATGAAAAACTCTAACTATTCATATATAGGTATAGCATTTATTTTACTTGTTTTTGGAATTATTTTTATTCCAAAAATTGTAAACCGTATAAAACAAGGCGATATAACAAGAACTGAGAGTAGAAGTAAGAACTTAAGTCTTAATGAAGTCACTAATACCACGCCACTTTCCTATCTCATAATAAATGGTGAGAAGAAGAAAGTCCCCACCTTTAGTTTCATTAATCAAAATGGAAAAACTATAACTAATAAAGATTATATTGGAAAAGTATTTTTATTAGAATTCTTTTTTACAACCTGCCCAACAATCTGTCCAAAGATGAATCAAAACCTAGTCAGTATACAGAACAGTTTCCCAAATCAACCCGATTTTGGCATAGCATCTATAACCATTAATCCTAACTATGACACAGTTGAGGTTTTAAAAGATTATGCTGATCAATATGGAGTTAAAAATCCAAATTGGCATTTTCTAACTGGTGACCAAGGTGTTATCTATGAATTAGCTAATAGTGGGTTTAATCTTTATGCAGCTCAAGTTAATGGCGCAGCTGGAGGTTTTGAGCATTCTGGTAACTTTGCATTGATTGATAAGCAAGGCTATATTCGTTCCAGGGTTGATGATTTTGGAAACCCAAAAATTTATTACAAAGGGACCATAAGTGAAACTGAACAAGTTAATGAAGAAGGAGAACAAGAGGAGATTTCTGAATTAAAGGAAGATATTTTAAAATTACTAACATATGAGTGAAGTTGAAAAAAATAGAAAAAAGTATAAGCTTTGGGTGAACATAATTTCAATAGCAATCCCGGTTGTAGTTGCATTATTATTTGGAATAAAATTACCCAATATTGAGCCACTTACATTTTTACCACCAATTTATGCTTCAATTAATGCTATTACATCAATATTATTAATCTCAGCTTTGATTGCTATAAAAAACAAAAAAATGAAATTGCATAGATCCCTTATGCAAACAGCAATTTTTTGTTCGGTTATTTTTTTATTAATGTATGTTGCATATCATATCACTAGTGTCCCTACAAAATACGAAGGTGAAATGATAATTACATACAGGGTAATTTTAATCTCGCACATAATACTATCAATAGTAGTAATTCCACTAGTTTTACATAGTTATCTAAGAGCTTATTTAGGAGATTATCAAGCTCATAAAAAAATTGTGAGGTATGCTTACCCAGTTTGGCTGTATGTTGCTGTCACTGGGGTAATTGTATATATAATGATTAGTCCTTATTACAGTTAGAGATTTGAAGAAAGCTTTTATTTTCATATTGATTTTGTCTTGGAATTTATCCTCAACTGCACAATGTGCAATGTGCAGAGCTGTTTTAGAAAGTGAAGCTGGTCAAGAAACCGCGAAAGGCGTAAATAATGGAATTATTTACTTGATGGCAATACCATATATTTTAATGGCAGGCTTAGCTTTTTTTACATACAAATACATCCAAAGGATTTCAAAGAAGAAAAGTAATTAGTTTTTTAATTTTTCTATTTTCCATTGTAACAAAACATTCATTTTTACGTCTTAATCATACACTCAAGTTTTAAATAAATGCTTAAAATTAAAAAGCTCCACAAATCTTACCCAATTGGAGGCACTAAACTTCACGTATTAAAGGGAATTGATCTATCTGTTGATAAAGGAGAAATGGTAGCTATAATGGGTTCTTCAGGCTCAGGCAAATCTACATTACTAAATATTATTGGGATGCTAGATGAAGCTGATCAAGGAGATTACGTATTAGACAATGTGATTATTAAGGATCTTGACGAGAAAAAAGCTGCAACTTATAGAAATAAGTTTCTTGGATTTATTTTTCAATCTTTTAATCTTATAAATTATAAGAATGCTCTAGAGAATGTTTCTCTACCATTATATTATCAAGGCTTGAAGAGAAATAAACGTCATGAAATAGCTAAGTTTCATTTAGAAAAAGTAGGTCTTCTTGATTGGGCTTCACATTTGCCCAATGAACTTTCTGGAGGCCAAAAACAACGAGTTGCTATTGCAAGAGCACTTGCATCTGAACCAAAACTTTTACTTGCTGACGAACCTACTGGCGCTTTAGACAGTAATACTTCGGCAGAGATTATGGCTTTTCTTCAAAAGCTAAATGATGAAGGGAAAACAATTTTAATTGTTACTCATGAACGTGATATAGCGAACATGTGTAAGAGAATTGTTTACTTGAAGGACGGAATTATTATGGAAGATAATTTTATTAATCAAAACAGAGTCAAGTCCAATGTTTGATTTAGACTTTTGGCGGGAAATCTTTCAAAGTATAGACAAGAATCGGACTCGAAGTATTCTTTCTGGCTTTACTGTGGCATTTGCAATAATGTTATTTGCAATTCTATTTGGTTTGGCTAATGGCTTAAACAACACTTTTTCAGAAACTTTTGTTGATAGTGCAGCTAACTCTATTTTTATCCGAACAGGAACAACTACAAAAGCAAATAAAGGGCTTCAAGCAGGTAGACGTATTCAGTTCAAAAATGAAGACCACAACTATGTAAAATCAGAATTTGAACCAAATGTTGAATTCATATCGTCAAGAGTTTACAGAAATGTAACGGCTACCTATCGAAATGAAAAGAATAATTATTTAGTTCGAGCAGTTCATCCAGATCATCAATATTTAGAAAAAACTATTGTTAAAAAAGGACGTTTTTTAAATCAACTAGACATTAGAAATCAAACAAAAGTCATCGTAATAGGAGATTTGGTCAAAGACGACTTATTTAATAAAAATCAAGAAATTTTAGGAGAGTATGTAAATCTTAGTGGAATTCAATATAAAGTTGTTGGAGTTTTTAATGACGATGGTGGAGACGATGAAGAAAGAATAATCTACATGCCAATTTCAACTGCACAGCAAATTTATGGTAATAATGATTTTGTAGATCAGATTAATTTAACATACAATCCTAAATTAGATTATAATGAAGCTATTGATTTTGGCTTAGATCTCGAAGGTGATTTAAAGGATAGATTTACAGTCGCAAAAAATGATCAAAGAGCTATTAGGGTATTTAATATGGCAATGCAGAACAAAGGTATTAATCAAATGACTTCAGTTTTAGGAATTTTAATTTTAATAATTGGTTTAGGAACATTAATTGCAGGAATTGTTGGAGTTAGTAACATAATGATTTTTATAGTAAAGGAAAGAACTAAAGAAATTGGTATTAGAAAAGCCTTGGGTGCTTCTCCCAGATCAATAATATCAATAATACTAGTTGAATCCGTATTTATAACAACAATAGCAGGCTACATAGGTCTTTTGATTGGAGTTGGAATTTTGGAGTGGTTTGGGCCAAGTTTGAAAACATATTTTATAACTGATCCTAGTGTGAGTAAAACCTTAGTATTTTCAGCAACAATTCTTTTAATTTTAGCAGGAAGTATTGCAGGATATCTACCTGCCAAAAGAGCGTCAGAAATCAAACCTATAATAGCTTTAAGAGACGAATAATTTTATGAAATTTCTATTTGAAAGAGATACTTGGCAAGAGGTATATGATAGCGTAACAAAAAATAAAGTTCGCACTGTTATAACAATGATAGGTGTTTGGTGGGGAATTTTACTGTTGATTGCATTACTAGGTGCTGCTAGAGGAATGGAAAATTCATTTAACAGAATATTTGGTGATTTTGCCACAAATAGTGTTTTCATTTGGGGACAAAATACAAGTATTCCATTTAAAGGATTTCAAGAAGGTAAAAGAGTTGAATTAAAATTATCTTATGTTGACAAAATCATTGATAATATTGAAGGGGTAGAACTTGTTGTTCCTAGAACTCGAAATCAAGCACTTGTTGTCCATAATTTTCAATCTGGTAACTACGGAATAAATGGTGATTATCCTATTTTAGATAAGATACAGAAAAAGAAAATGCTACAAGGGCGTTTCATAAATCAAAATGATATTAGAGAAAAGCGTAAAGTAGCTGTTATTTCAGATGATATTTATAAACAACTGTTTGAGAAAGATGAAAACTCAATTGGTGATTACATACAAATTAATAGTACAAATTTTAAGGTAATTGGTGTCTTTCAGGAACAGGATGTAAATATGGGGCCTTCAAGCGATGTTCATATACCTTTCACTACATTTCAACAATTATATAATACTGGAGATCGTGTAGGTTGGATGGTTATAACTGGAAAATCTGATTATAATATCAGGCAAATAGAAGAAGATGTAAAGTTACTATTACGAAATTTGAACAAAATTCACCCTAGAGACAATAGAGCATTTGGAAGTTTTAACCTAGGTAAAGAATTTGCAAAAATCACTGGATTTTTAACAGGGATGCAATTTTTAACATGGTTTGTTGGAATAGCAACTTTAATTGCAGGAGTTTTTGCAATTGGAAATATACTATTGATAACAGTAAAAGAAAGAACTAAAGAGATAGGAGTTAGAAGAGCACTTGGAGCCACACCTTTTGAAATTAAAAGACAGATAGTAGTAGAAGCTGTTTTTTTAACTTTAGTTTCAGGAATTTTAGGAATAATAACAGGGGGATGGATTCTAATAGCAATTGATAATGCATGGGGACAAGGAGAAGACGCTACATTGATCAATGCATCAGTTTCAATTGCAGTTGTTTTTATTGCCTTGTTAGTATTGGTAGTATTAGGTACAATTATAGGACTAATCCCAGCATTCAAAGCGACGAGTATTAAGCCCATACAAGCATTAAGAGAAGAATAATTAAATAAAAAACATGAATAAAACACTAAAAACAATTTCAGGGATTGTCTTATTAATCCTTTTGGTATATGTATTAAAATACTTTAAGGATTCAAACAGTAAAGACATAGTTGAATACAAAACCGAAAAGCCTTTTTACAGTTCAGTAGATACTAAAATAGTAGCTACGGGTAAATTAAATCCAGAAGAAGAGATTGAGATCAAACCTCAAATTTCAGGAATTGTTGACAAAATATTAGTTGAAGAGGGGGACTTAGTAATTAAAGGCGATTTGATTGCAAAAATTAGAGTAGTTCCAAATGAACAGGCTTTAGTGAGTGCTCAGAGTCGAATTAAGACAACAAAATTATCATATAATAATGCAAAAACTTTGTTTGAAAGGAACAAGACTTTATTTGAGAAAGGCTACATTTCAAGACAAGATTTTGAAAATAATGAATTGAGTTTAAATCAAGCAGAAGAAGTATATAATCAAGCTCAAAATGATTATCAGATTATTAAACAAGGATCTGTTCTTGGTGGCGGTTCAGCTAATACTAATATTATAGCTCAAATTTCAGGGACTATTTTAGAAATCCCAGTTAGAGAAGGGGATCAAGTGATTGAAAGTAATAATTTTAATGCTGGAACAACAATAGCTACAGTAGCAGACATGAGTCAAATGATTTTTGAGGGTAAAGTAGATGAATCTGAAGTAGAAAAGCTTGAGGAAGGCATAGATATAAAAGTAATTCTTGGGGCGATTAATGAAAAGGAGTTTCCAGCGAAATTAACTTTTGTAGCTCCGAAAGGTATCGAACAAAACGGTGCTGTTCAATTTACGATCAAAGCGGATGTAGAAGTTGAATCAAGCAAATCAATTCGAGCAGGGTATAGTGCAAATGCTGAAATTGAGGTTGAGAGTAAAGACAGTGTTTTAGTGATAAATGAATCCTTACTTCAATTTAATAGAATTACTGAAAAACCGTTTGTTGAAATTTTAAATGATAATGGAGATTTTAGAACTAAAAACGTAGAAATCGGTATTTCTGACGGAATAAATATTGAGATTATTGAAGGGGTAAAGCTAACTGACCAAATTAAAGTTTGGAATAAGGCTCTAGAAGATAGTGACGAGGAAGATCAGGATGATGAAAATTAAAATTTTATTTAATATTATGAGAAAACAAATATTATTATTTTTTGTTTTAAGCATATTTTTTTCAAATGCTCAAACTAAATGGACTTTAGAAGAGTGTGTTATTTATGCTTTGGAAAATAACATAAGCATAAAACAAACTGAAAATGCATTATTAATTAACGATCAAGATATTATTTCAGCCAAAGGTAATTTTATGCCTTTACTTGGAGTTAATGCATCACAAAACCTAAGCTTAGGGAATATTCAAGTTTTTGACGGGCAATTTATTGATAGAACATTTCACTCCACAAATATGGGTGTTAGTCTCTCACAAACAGTTTTTAATGGATTTAGGAATACAAATATTTATAAACAGTCATTGATAAACAAAGAAGCTAATCTTGAGGATTACAAGAGAATTAAAGACAACGTTTCATTGAATGTCGTTAATTCGTATTTAAATGTTTTGCTCAACAAAGAAAATTTAAACGTATCTCAAGCTCAGTATGCATTTTCTGTGGAACAGCTAGAAAGGATTGAAGAATTAGTAAGGTCAGGAATTCAGCCTGAGGCTAACCGTTATGATGCCCAGGCTACATTAGCAAGTGATGAGCAAAGATTAACAGTGGCTGAAAATAATTATAATTTAGCACTTTTGTCTTTATCCCAAGTTCTGCAAGTTCCGTTCGATGGGTTTGATGTAGAATTTATTGAGCTTGAAAATCCATCAGAGCTTATAATGTATTCAAATGTTGACGAGATATTATCTTTTGCTTTAAAAAACCGAAGCGAGATTAAACTTGCTAAAAAAAATATTGAATCAGCTGAATTAAATAAGGAGATTTCTAAAAGTGGATTTTATCCATCTTTAAGTTTTAGTTATGGTCTTAATGCTGGAGCAAATTTTTCAAACTTAACAAGTGATAATTCCTTTTTTCAACAGATAAATGATAATCGTGGTCACGCCTTTGGTCTTAGACTTAACATTCCAATTTATTCCAGAAATCAGAACAAAACTGCTTTATCAAAGGCAAAAATCCAAATTGAGAATAGTAGTCTAGCATTAGATCAAGCAAAGGTTGATTTGGAGAGTAATATCAGAAGAGCGTATAATGATGCAAAAGCAGCTTTAAAAACATTTACATCATCAAAAAAGTCTGTTTTAGCTCGTCAATTTTCATTTGATAACGCTCAAGAACGTTATAATATTGGATCTTTAAATTCATTGGATTTAGAACAAAATAGAACTCAACTTGTAAATGCTCAATCTAGTCTAATACAGGCTAAATATGATTTTATTTTTAAGACAAAAGTACTTGACTTTTATCTCGGTAAACCATTAGATTTGTAAATGGCCTATATTTTAAATATTGAGACTTCTACAACAAACTGTTCCGTTGCTATTTCATATAATGGTGAACAAATAAGCTTAAAAGAGGATAACAGTAAACAGTATTCACATGCTGAAAGATTGCATCTTTATATTGAAGAAGTATTAAGTTCTGCTGAAATAGATTCAAAAACTCTAGATGCTGTTTCAGTGAGTATGGGTCCAGGATCATATACAGGACTTAGAATTGGAGTTTCTGCTGCTAAAGGACTTTGTTTTGCATTAGACATCCCTTTAATAGCTATCCCAACTTTAGATTCTCTATCTAGAAAAATTAAGATAAATGATGGCTATATTGTTCCATTAATAGATGCACGTAGATTGGAAGTTTATACCGCAATATTTGATTCTGAATATTCTTGTATTGAACCTACTTCGGCAAAGATATTAGATAAAACGTCTTACAACAAAATTCTTGAATCCAATTCGGTATATTTTGTAGGTAATGCAATACAAAAAACAAATGCTATAATAAATCATAAAAACGCAGTGTTTTGTGATCAATTACCATCTGCTTCTCAAATGTGCGAGATATCATTTGAAAAATTTAGGTTAAATCAATTTGAAGACTTGGCATATTTTGAGCCATTTTATTTGAAAGATTTTGTTGCGTTCACAAAAAAATGATTAATGATAAAGGTTGTAACTTTAGATATTAAATTTTAGTAGATGAAGCTATTTATTGTACCTACACCAATTGGAAATCTTCAAGACATGACTTTTAGAGCGATTAATGTTCTAAAATCCGTTGATTTAATTCTAGCAGAAGACACAAGGGTTTCTGGAAAACTTTTGAAGCATTTTGAAATCAATACTAAGATGCAATCTTACCATATGCATAATGAGCATAAGATTTTAAAAAGCATTGTTGATAAATTAAAATCAGGTCTTGAAATAGCACTTATAAGTGATGCTGGTACTCCAGCAATATCAGATCCAGGGTTTTTATTAACTAGAGCATGTGTAGACGAGGGTATAGCTATAGAATGCCTACCTGGAGCAACTGCTTTTGTGCCAGCTTTAGTAAATTCCGGACTGCCTAATGATCGATTTGTTTTTGAAGGGTTTTTGCCCATAAAAAAAGGACGTCAAACACGTCTAAAATTATTGGCTCAAGAACCTCGGACAATTGTTATTTATGTAAGTCCACATAAATTAAATAAAACACTTGAAGAAATCGTAATGTATTTTGGTCCAGATCGACAAATTTCAGTTTCTCGCGAATTATCAAAAATCTACGAAGAGACTCTCAGGGGGACAGCACAATCCATTTTAGAACATTATAATTCTAAGCAAGTAAAAGGAGAACTAGTACTAATAATTTCAGGGCTTAATTAACATAAAAATTAAGAATGTTTTCCAGTATCCCATCCATTTTCACTTAAAAACTTTTTTCCACTATCAACAGCTCCTATTTCAATAGTAGTAGCCATAGAATCATTCCAGCGATTTAAATATCCAAATAAAGAGATAACCCCTAATATCTCAACTATTTCTCCGTCATTCCAATTGTCATGTAGTCTTTTTTTTATGGAGTGATCAACTTTATTTGGAATTGTTGATGCAGCTAGACTAAAATCTAACGCAGCACGTTCTGCTTCGCTAAATGCAGGATGAGTTCTGTATGACCATATATTTTCTAACTTATCTTTTTTTGCTCCATATCTTTCGGCGGCTCGAATTGCATGCGCTTCGCAATATCGACACCCACTAGCATTACTGCTAACCCATGCTATCATTCGTTTTAACGCAGAGCTGACTCTGCCTTCATTTTTCATAACAGCTTTATTTAAATTTATAAAAGCTTTACTAATTGCTGGCCGGTGTTGCATTGTTAAAACTGAATTTGGACAAAAACCTAGTGTTTCATTAAAAAAATCTGCAAGTCTTTGAGTTTCTCTATCATGGTCAGGGTTTAAAGGTTTTACTAGTGGCATTTTTAAAATTTTAAATAGTATTTTTGGTTTAACAATAAACAAAAATAATTTTATAATGGCCCATAAGACTGTAACCAAATGGAAAGGCGGTATGTTATTTGAATCTGATAATCCAAGTGGTAATAAGTTTATTATGGACACTATTTCTAAAGATACTGCAAAGCAACAGGGCTTATCTCCTAAAGCAATGATGCTATCTTCTTTAGCAGGATGTTCAGGTATTGATATTGTAGATATACTTAAGAAAATGAAGATTACAGATTATGATCTAACAATCGCTGTTGAAGGGAAACTTAGCGATGAACACCCAAAATATTATCACACTGTTCAAGTAGATTATTTTTTTTCTGGTAAATACATTGATTCGAATAAATGTAAAAGAGCAGTGAATCTTTCAGTTGAAAAATACTGTGGTGTAATGGAAATGTTTCGAAGATTTGCTAAAGTTAATTTTAATATCCATTTTCAATAGAATTATAAATGAGATGGATAACTAAGCCCAAGCCAGAAGACAAAATTGTCAAGAAAATTTCTGACGATCTGGGTGTTGATTTAAATATTGCGAGTCTTTTAGTTAATCGAGGTATAACAAATTTTAAGGAAGCTAAGGATTTTTTTCGGCCAAAACTATCTTCATTACACGATCCATATTTGATGAAGGATATGGATAAAGCCGTATCTCGAATTCAAAGTGCATTGACAAAAAATGAACGAATATTGGTATATGGGGACTATGATGTTGATGGTACTACTTCTGTTGCCATGATGGCTTCTTACTTGGAAAAGAAAACAGATAAAATTGAAACTTATATACCAGATCGTTTTAATGAAGGTTATGGGGTGTCATATAAAGGAATTGATTATGCGGCAGATAATAACTTTAGCCTTGTAATTGCCTTAGACTGTGGAGTTAAAGCTCTTGAAAAAATTGAGTATGCTCACAGTAAAGGAGTTGATTTTATAATTTGTGATCATCATCGCCCGGGAGTTGATCTACCAAAAGCTGTTGCTGTTTTAGATCCAAAACGATCAGATTGTAATTATCCATATAAAGAATTGTGTGGATGCGGAGTAGGATTTAAATTAATTCAAGCTTTAGGCCAAAAGTATTCTGAGGCACTTGAAGATTTAATAGTTTTTCTAGATTTGGTAGCTATTGCAATTGGGGCTGACATTGTTCCTTTAAATGGTGAAAATAGAATATTAGCTTATTATGGTATTAAACGGATAAATTCAAGTCCTCGACCAGGTATTCAAGCATTATTAGCTAATGTTTCAAAAAAAACATTAACTCTAACAGATTTAAATTTTATTGTAGCCCCGCGTATTAACGCTGCAGGACGTATGAAACATGGCGCTTATGCTGTGAACTTATTGCGAGAAAAGAGTATTGAAAAGGCTAAGATGGCCGCTTCATCAATTGAATTATTTAATTCTAACAGACGAAAATTAGATCAAGAGATTACTAAAGAGGCTCTTTTACAAATTGAAAATATGAGCGAATTAAATAATGAATCTACTGTGGTTTATGATCCGTCTTGGAATAAAGGAGTCATTGGGATAGTCGCCTCTAGGTTGATTGAAACTTATTATAGGCCAACTTTAGTTTTCACTAAGAGCGGAGATTTTTTGACAGCTTCGGCAAGATCAGTTAAGGGATATGATATCTATGAAGCCCTTAAAAATTGTAGCCAATATATTGAACAATTTGGCGGTCACAAGTATGCAGCTGGACTTACCATAAAGGAGTCTAATTATAAACTATTTAAAGCAGCTTTTGAAAAAGAAGTTCTTGAAAGTTTACCCAAACATTTAAAATCTCCTGAAATAAAAATTGATAGAATTATTGAATTGAGTGATATATCTCCTAAGTTTCATAGAATATTGAAGCAGTTTGCGCCTTTTGGCCCTGAAAATAATACACCAATATTTATGACTAAAGCAGTAGTTGATTGTGGATATGGTAAATGTGTTGGTAATGATAATAAGCATCTAAAAATAAGAGTAAAAAAAGGAGAATCTGATAAACTTGAAGCCATTGGATTTGGATTAGGGAATAAGTTATCTCAAATTAAAGACAATGCTAATTTTGATATTGTTTACTCTTTAGACGAAAATCATTGGGATGGCCGTGTTAGCTTACAATTAAAACTCAAAGATTTAAAAAATTGATATGTCTAAAAATGATCCATATGCAGCTTTAAGATTTAGAGAATTTAATATTTTTTTATTGTTGCGTTTTCTTTTAGTCTTTGCGTGGTCTATGCAATTTATTGTTATTGAGTGGCAAGTTTATTCTTTAACAAAAGACCCACTCTCATTGGGTGTTATTGGACTAATGGAGATTATTCCAGCATTAAGTGTAGCGTTATTGGCTGGGCATTTTGTAGATCAAAATGAAAAACGCAATTTATTTTTGTGGTGTATCGGATTGTTTTCTCTAATAAGTCTGGGTCTGTTTTTAATATCTACACCTAATTTATTTATAACATTAAGTAATGACAAAATTCTATATTCAATATATGGGTTTGTTTTTTTTGGTGGATTACTAAGAGCCTTTTTTGGCCCTACTATTTTCTCTTTAGTTGCCTTGATTGTGCCAAAAAAGGTTTATCCAAATGCTGCAACTTGGAACAGTTCTACTTGGCAAATGGCATCTATTTTAGGGCCTGCATTTGCAGGGCTTACTATAAATTGGATTGGGGTTAATTGGTCACTAGCTATAGTTTTTATTTTGGTTGTTATTTCTTTTTTTCTAACACTTTTAATTTCTAAAAAGCCTGTTCTTAATCCAAAGATTGGAGAGCCTGTCCTTAAGAGTTTAAATGAAGGGTTAAAATTTGTTTTTAATAATAAAGCTATTCTTGGTGCTCTTAGCTTAGATATGATTGCAGTATTATTTGGAGGAGCAGTAGCATTGCTTCCAGTTTTTGCTCAAGACATATTAGATGTTGGATCCGAAGGCTTTGGATTGTTGAGGGCTGCTCCAGCTGTTGGAGCTTTTTTAACAATGTTAATTACTGCATATATTCCAATAAGTAGACATGCAGGTATTAAATTATTAGTAGCAGTCTTTGGATTTGGAATTTCAATAATTGTTTTTGGAGTCTCATCTGTTTTTTGGATTTCAGTTATAGCATTATTTTTTAGTGGAGTCACTGATGGCATTTCCATGGTTATAAGACAAACAATATTACAGATTAAAACTCCTGATCACATGCGAGGCAGAGTTTCTTCAGTTAATTCAATGTTTGTTGGCTCCTCGAACGAACTTGGTGCTTTTGAAAGTGGTTTAACAGCAAAATTAATGGGGACTGTTAAGGCTGTAGTGTTTGGAGGAACAATGACATTACTTACAGTATTTACAACTGCTGTAGTGTCTCCAACATTTAGAAAATTAGATTTACAAGAGGATTTAAAGGAACACGAAAAATAATTAATTTTTTTATTTAGTTAAATTTATCCTGTATGTATATTTAAAACCTACAATAGATTTACTGTTTTTAACAAGTCTAGATGTGTCGTCTTGTAAGGCGTAAAAGACTCCAACTGTTCCAAATTCTTTAAATTTTCTATTAAGTTTTAGAGTAAAACGTTGTCTATTAAAACCATTATTTTCATCAATTCCTTGATGTTCGTTGAATAATTCAGCAAAAAGTTTAAGATTTAATTTCAACGGTTTTAATCTTGTCTCTAAACCAGCTCTAAAGCGTGTATATTCTATCGCATTATCACCTTCATCTTCAGAAAGGCCTAATTGATTTTTGTTCTGGTATCTTAATCTTAGTGATAAAACAAGATTTTTAGCAATTTTTTGATCAAATAACGCATCAAACTGATATCTAAAGTAGTATTTGTTTCCTTGAATATTTCCAACATCATCATTTTTTGTGATATATCTTACACCACCACCTAATGAAAGCTTTTTAAACAATGAATAATTTACTTTTACTTGTGTAAAGTAATTTTTCATGGAGCTTATGTCGTTACGGTATCTAAGATGTTCAGATAATGAAAATGTTAGTTTTTTTGAAGCTTTCAAGTCTAGCTCAATTGCACTCCATCCTTCAAGATCAGAGTTATTTTGTGCATTAATTGAACTTAAGCTAAATATTACACAAATTAAAGTGTATAAGAAATATTTTGAGATTTTTTTCATACTATTTTTTGTAGCGGATTTTTATTTTGGCTGTTTGTTTTTCAAAGTCAACTTCACTGACATCAAGCTTTAAAATTTCAACACCAAGAGAATTTTCAAGCTCATTCTTAAGCAGGTCAAATTGTTCTGGTTTTATGTTTTCAAGTGAGTTGTAAATAACATCTTTTATACCATAATCTTTTGGTATTGTTTTTTCTTGTGGCGTTAATCTTTGTTGACTCCAATAACGGTCCAAATAGTATATTGATATGGAAATAAAACTATTAGCTAATAAAATTTCCATGTAACTCATTTTTTTGTTGGAAAGAGCATTTATTATAGACACCCCAATCACCACAAATAAATAGGTCATTTCCCTGACTTTCAAAGGATCAGTTCGGTAACGAATAATTCCAAATATTGCAAACAGACCTAACGCTAGGCCTAAGTCTAGTTCATATTTTTTTAGTGTGAAGCACAAGAAAAATACTACGATTCCAACCAGGTAAAAAGTAAATAAAAATTCTGTTTTTTTTGAAAAATGATAATAAGATAACTTAATGATGAATGTTAAGTACAACATGTTTATACTCAGACGGAGAAGCATTTTATAAAAGTCGTCATCAAAAAAGGGGATCCCAAAAAATTCCATTGGCTTTGTGATTTATTAATGACCCTAAGGTATTTATTTTGACTTAATTATTACCAAATAATTAAAAAAAAGTAAATTATAAAACTATTTTATTTAAATTCTTGATTGTTTTAGAGATAAGTATTCTCCATCAAATACTGCAAAAGTGTAGTGGGAAATCCAATCTCCTAAATTAACATACATGGACTTAGAATTGAGTTTAATTTCTAATGGCAAGTGTCTATGCCCAAATACAAAGTAATCATAGTGTTTAGTTTCAAGTTTTCTTCGACAATATTGAGTTAACCATTCTTTTTCTTCACCTTTGAATTTGAGATCTTCACTCCCTGATATTAATTTATTTTTCAACGAAAGATATTGGGCAAAACGAACTCCTATATCGGGATGAATCCATCTGTAAACCCATCTAAAAAAAGTATTTGTAAATATTTTTTTTAATCTTTTATACCCCCTGTCTTTAGGACCAAGACCATCTCCATGTCCTATGAAAAATTCTTTGTTATTCAATTTAAATTGGTGTGGCTTGTGGTAAACCTTAATATTTAATTCTTTCTCAAAGTAGTCAGTCATCCACATATCATGGTTTCCTACAAAAAAGTGAATTTCAATTCCTTGGTCGCTTAGTTCTGCTAGTTTCCCAATCACTCTTGTAAAACCTTTAGGGATAACATATTTATATTCAAACCAAAAATCAAAAAGATCTCCAAGTATAAATAGTACTTGGGCATCTTTTCTAATTTCTTCTAACCATTCAATAAATTTTTTTTCTCTTAACTTTGAATCTACTCTGTTAGGAGCTCCAAAATGATGATCAGAGGTGAAATAAATTTTTTTGTCTTTTAAAAGCTTTATGGTATTCATAATCTAGATTTAATTATCATTAGCATACCATTCTGCATAGCATGATGCAGTTTCACGAAGCTTTAACGAAAATAATTTAATATTTTTTGGAAGTCTATTTTTAATTTTGTCTGCAAAATCAGTCACCAACATTTCACTTGTCGGTTGGTAGTCAACTAAAACAACATTATGACCTAACGATTTGAGATTATTTGCTAGTTCAATATGTGGAGTATTTTTATTGAAAATTGTAGCGTGGTCAAAACGGTCTACAATTTCTTCTTTAACAATTTTCTTTAAATCAGAAAAATCCATTATCATACCAAATTTTGGATCATTAGAATCTAAGACAGGATTCCCTAATACTGTTACGCTCAATTTATAACTATGACCGTGAATATTCTTACACTTTCCGTCATGTCCATAAAGCGCATGGCCTGTTTCAAACGTAAACTCTTTTGTAATTCTAATTCTGGACATTTTTGTTTTTCGATTTAACGATTAACTCAGGCAAAGTTAATGTTTTCGTATTTGTGGCAAAAATTGTTTTCTAAATTTCACAACCAGAGGTAATCCCCTAGCAATTATCCATAATGTGAATGCTAACAAGATACCATGTAATTTTAATCCCAATTTATCATTGATTAATAGTGCAGGAATAAACACTAAAAGTGTAGACGCAAGAAGAACATTTCTTAGTATCTTCATCTCTCCAAGCCCTTTAAAAATACCGTCAAATACAAATGTTATTGCGCACAGAGGTTGCATTACTAAAACTATCCAGAACACATTATAAAAGCTTGATAGTACTTCTGGGTCTGACGAAAAAATCTTTCCTATTGGAAAATAAAATAGTCCTCCTAATCCCCCCATGATAACTCCAACAATAAGAGATTTTTTAGTTAGTACTTTACTTAACTTAAAGAGATTTTTAAATTGTTTGGCTCCTAATAATTTGCCAGATAGGATATTACCTGCGCTTGCATATCCATCAACTGCAAATGCTGCAAAAAACCATAAGTTTATAGTAATAGTATATGCAGCGATATAATTTGTACCATAGCGTGTTGCGAAACTTGTTGCAAAATATAAAGCTAAATTTAAAGCTAAGGTTCTTACTATAAGATTACCAATCATAGTTAAAAACCTTGGCAGTTCTTTGTTCAGTGGAGGTCTAATTATTAAATCAATTTTTGTTTTATTAATTATTAAAAATGTAGATAATAGCGCCATTAAGAATTGAGATATCACACTTGCTAATGCAGCACCTTCTAAATACATTGGAGTTATCAGTCCAGAAATACCATGTACTAAAATAAAATCCAAAATAATATTAGTTGTGGTTCCAATTAGTGCTATTATCATTGGGGTATATGTGTTTTGTAAACCTCTAAACACTCCAAAGACAGCAAAAGTATATAGAGTAAAAGGCAAGCCAATTACGCGTATATTAAAGTACTCAACGGTGTAATCTAAAAGTAGATTTTCAGCGTTATAAAATTCAAATATAGATTTACTTACAGGGATAGTAGTAAAACAAATTAGTATACTAATAATGACAATTATTGAAATGGCTTGAGCAGGTAGATTTTTTATTTCTTGAAGTTTATTGGCTCCTAAATATTGTGAAACAATAGCTGAAATTGCTGATCTTGATTGCCCCATTACCCATATTAACATTGATAAGAATGATGAAACAATTCCAATAGCTGCCAAAGATTCAGTTGCATTAATCTTAATATGCCCAACAATAGCTGCGTCAGTTATAGACAGCACAGGCTCAGAAACACCTGCAATTATTGCAGGTATTGCCAGCCTATTTATATTTTTATTTGAAATGGTATTATCCAAACTTTAATTAAAATAAGGGATAAAAATAATGAAATAAGATATCAGATTTTTCAGTTAATCAATCCATTTATATCATAATTTGAGAAAAACTCCCAAATTAATGCACTTGAATCAATATCTTCATTTTGAAACCACACATGCGTACCCCCATTCACTTTGAAGTGTTTTACCACTGATCCATTCAAGCCATTATTATAAATTATTTCTTGAACAGTTATACCATTGCTATTATTAATGTCTTCCAAGTTATTTACGATTGGATTTGGGGAACATTGATTATTTATCACCCAAAAATCCAGAACATCATCTATTGGGGTATTCCATTCTTGTATGCCGTTATATGGTACTACAGGATCGTTTGTTCCGTGTATTTGCAAAATTGGAACTTCCCTTTGTGCATTACATTCATCAACAGTTTGTGTTGTCATTGATCCTGTAACAGACGCAATAGCTGCAATTTCGTTGCTTAGCTGGCAAGCTAATAAGAAACTCATAAATCCTCCATTTGACATTCCAGTTGCATAGACCCTATCTAGATTTAGATTATACATTTCTGACAATGATGAAATCAGATAATCTACAAAAGCAACGTCATCTGTATTGCTTCCTTCGGTGAATCCACCAACATTCCAATGTGCAAGTAGATTTAATATTAGACTACCTTGAGGATAAACAACAATAAAATTTTCTTGATCAGCAATTTCGTTAAATCCTGTGCTATTCATTGTGAAGTCGTTTGATCCTCCAAAACCATGAAAAACAAATAAAATTGGTGAAGGAATACTATGATCATAGTTCTCAGGGATATAAACAATATATTCTCTTGGTATTTCATCAAAAACCACATCAAATTCATTTATTCCATAATTAATTTCAGACGATGGGGGCAATGTTGTAAAGCTAATTTCATTCCCATAATATTCTCCAATTGAGTTGGAAATAAAAGATCTTACATAATATGTTGTACTGGGGTCAAGATTTGTAAGAGTTACATTAATTTGTTCTCCCGAAGATGTTATTAAATTATCATTGATATTTGGTTGGTTATTAGTTGAGTAGACAAAGCCTTGTTGGGCGCCAGGTGCAATATTACAATTATCAGACGTGACAACTACACTTCCATTAAGAATTGCACTAGTATCAGTAATGTTTGTAGCTTCTGAGGTCTCTAAAGTATGTTGATAAATACAATCAACAGGGCCTTCATCCTTGGAACATGATAAAACACTTAACAGGGCAAAAAACAGAAATCTTTTCATAGGTTAAATATCAAACAATATACAATTAATTATATTAAATTATTTAGC